>NZ_JBIWGU010000003.1:389901-594085 GCF_044763775.1 Streptomyces sp. NPDC094448
CGCCCCCAGGCCCCCCGCCTCCCATTCCCCCCAGCGCGGCCGGGGGGTGCACCTGTTCGAAAACCCCCCCGGCGGGGGGGGGGGCGCCCCCCCCGGGGGGGGGGGCGGGGCGGGGGGCCCCCCCCCCGGCCGGTCTCGCTGTCGGCGCAGCCCCCGCGCGGTCACGCTGTAGCGCTATATCCGTGACCGTACGTGGCGATCGCTGCGCCGCGGCTGTACGTCCGCGGCCCGGCGGATCACGGGAAGAGCATGATCCCGAACGCGATCACCACCAGAATGGCCAGCGCGATCATCCCGGCCCGCCACAAACGGCTGTGGGCCGCCTTGGGTCCGGGGGGTCCCGTGCCCGTACCCCGTGGACGGTCCTCGGGAAGCTGGGCCTCCGGTGGGCGGTCGTGCGCGTAGAAGTCCTGGTCGGCCATGACGATCACCTGCCGTCAGCCGGTTGGTCGATGTGTACTGCATTCTACTCTTCCGGGGTGGTCGGGGGCCGGTCGGCTCCGGCGGTCCGGAGCTGGTGGAAGGCGTAGGAACGCCAGGGGCGCCAGGCATCGGAGCCGGGGGCCCTGTCGCCGCCGCTCCGGTGGGCGGCGGTCTCGTCCGGGCTGGGGAAGACATCCGGGTCACCGAGGGCCCGCATCCGGATCCGGGCGGCCCGGCCGGGCCCGATTCCGGGGATCGCGGCCAGCAGCCCTTCCGTCGTATCACGGTCGGCACCGGGGTCAAGGATGATATTTCCGCAGGCCAGGGCCGTGGCGAGGGCGCGGAGCGGTGCGCGCCGGTCCGGCGGCAGTTCGTCGAGGGCGGCCCCGGCGAGACCGGCGGGGTCCGGGAAGAGATGGGTGAGTCCGCCGCTCGGTTCGGTGAGCGGTTCGCCGTACGTGCGCACGAGGGCGGCGGTCGCGGCGGGTCCCGCGGGGCAGGCGGCGATGCGCAATGCCGTCTCGTGCGGATCGGCGGCGCCGGGGGCGCGCAGTCCGGGGCGGGCGGCGACGAGCGGGGCGAGTACGGGGTCGGCGCCCAGTCTCTCGTCGACGGCTCGGGGGTCGGCGTCGAGGTCGAAGAGCCGGCGGATCCGCTGGGTGGCGGCGGTCAGATCGCCCGGACGGTCCAGGTGCAGCCGGCATTCCAGCCAGCCTCCGGCGGGTCCGGGCCGCTCGGCGACCTCGGCGATCCCGGGGCCGCCGGGCAGGCGCAGGGTCCGCCGGTAGATCCGGTGGCCCGCGGTGCCGGTGACCTCCTCGACTCCGGGGACCGCGCGGGCGGCGAGGAAGTCGAAGACGGGGGCGGTGGCGTACGGGGTGCGGTGGGCCAGACGCAGCGGGATCCCGGCGCGGCCTTCCGCGGGGGCGGTCCGGACCGTGTGCCCGGTCCTGCGCAGTTCGCCGGGGGTGGCGGCGTAGATGGCGCGGATGGTGTCGTTGAACTGGCGGACGCTGGCGAATCCGGCGGCGAAGGCGATCTCGGCGGCTTGGAGGCCGGTGGTCTGGAGCAGTACGCGGGCGGTGTGGCCGCGCTGGGCGCGGGCGAGGGCGAGGGGTCCGGCGCCGAGTTCGGCGTTGAGCTGGCGCTGTACCTGGCGGGGGCTGTAGGCCCTGTCCGGGCGATCTTGTCGGGCCCGCGACGACAGCTACGGCACCTCGCTGCGTTGTCGGACCACGCAAGTACGTCCAGTACGAGCCGTGGACCTCCGCCTTGCGATGCACCGCATCTGACGCCGCGGGCTGATCCTCGAAGATCGCCCGGACAGGACCTAGCCGAGGCGGGCGGCGAGTCCGGTGACGCCCTCCCGGTCGACGACGCCGTCGCCGATGAGCCGTACGGCGCGGCCGACGACATCGGCGCGGACGTTCCACTCGGCGCTGCCGGGCACGGCGTCGGGGCGGCAGCGGCGGCAGGCCCGGTATCCGGCGCCCTGGGCGGCGGCAGCCGTGCGGTAGAAGGTCACATTCCGTCGTTTGGGGGTGGTCGCCGGGCAGCTGGGCCGGCAGTAGATCCCGGTCGTGGCGACGGCGAAGAAGAAGACGCCGTCGAAGCGGGCGTCCCGGCCGGCCACGGCCTGGTAGCGGCTGTCGTCGGCGGGGTCGGCGGCGCGGTCCTCGGTGCTCATCGGCCCAGTATGGGCGGGCTGCGGGCCGGGTTCCGGCGGGAATCGGACATGGCGTTACGGTACGGGACAGCCCTCAGCCGGAGCCGGCGGTCGCGCCGTCCTCGGGTACGGTGCCGGGCTCCTGCCGGGGCCGTCCGCTCCCCGGCCTCGGTCCGGACCCGGCAGAAGCCCGGGAGGGCCCCGCCGCCCCGCGGCGCAGCCCCCGGTCGCGGCCGCGCGGGGACACGGGGCCAACGCCGATTCCGGCGACTCGCCCTTCCCGGTCACGAGCGGCAGAATTCCACCGCAAGACGTGCAACTGGTCGTAGTTGAGCATCAGTTGTCTCGTCTGCTGATAGATCCTCGTCACCTTCTTGTCGGAATCGACGGGATGAGTAAGATCGGCGCGCAACAGGGGGTGGAGCGGAGTCTCCACCCGCCGAAGCCACCCCCCACCGTTTCAAGAGGGCTCATGACGACCACTTTGAGACAATCCCGCGTGCCCGTTTCCGCAGGCCGGCGCGGAGCTGCGGGAACGGCGACGGACTGATGGCCCCGGACCAGTTCCGCCCGGTCTACCATCCGGCGGGCCACGACAGCGAGTTGCGTACCGCCGTCGCGGACTTACGAACGGGCCGCTGGTTGTCGATGCGGAATCTGCTGAACGCCACCCCCGGCTGGGGGCTCTGGACCCAGCGCACCCAGGTACTCGGCGCGGTAGCGGCCGGTTCGGACGCCGTTCAGACCTGGCTCACGGAAGAACCGGACTCCGTCGCGGGCCAGGTGATGCAGTGCCGGGTGGCCGTCGAGCGCGCGCTGCGGGCGCACCGCGAGAACCACCCCCGTACCCCCGAGTGGTGGCACGAGGCCTGGGAGGCCTGCCGGATCGCCGCCCAGCACGGTCCGGACGATCCCGTTCCCTGGGTCTGCCTGCTGGCCCTGTCCCAGCTGGACGAGAAGCAGAAGCTGGAGGAGCACCGGCAGTTGCCGCCGGGGCCGATGCTCTTCCCCGGGCCGTGGGGCCTGCTGTCGGAGGCGCACCGCCGCGATCCGTACAACCGCGAGGCGTACCACCGGATGCTCCAGTTCGTCTACGCCCGCAAGTCCGGCGGCCATCTGTCGGAGGCGGTGAACTTCGTCCAGTGGGCGGCCTCCACCGCTCCGGCCGGTTCCCCCCTGCTGGTACTGCCCCTCTTCGTCCGGGTCGAGCGTTACCGCCGGGACCGCGGCCACGAACGCGCGCTCGACCTGCACTGGGTGACCGAGGACGCCCTCCGGGAGGCCGTACTCGCCCTCGACGGCTGGTTCGACCGGGCCGATCCGCTCGGCACTTCGCTGCTCGACCTGAACCATCTGGCCCATGCGCTGTGGGGCGCGGGCCGGTTCGTGGAGGCCTCCCGGGTCTTCGAGGCGCTGGGGCCGTTCTACACGCCGCCGCCCTGGCAGTACCGCTCCCAGAACCCCGGCGAACCGAGCCTGGCCGAGGAGATCTTCCTCCGGGCCCGCAGCCGGTGCTTCACCGCCGCGCGTGACGCGGGCTACTGAGCGCAGCACGGTCGCTCGCCCGGCGTACATCCACCCGATCCGTCTACCCGGAGGCTCATCATGTCCATGCCACCCCCACGGTGGTCCCGCTCCGCCCGCAAGGACGCCGGGAGTGCCCACCACCCCCACCACCCCGTCGACGAGGAGGCGAAGCTGCGGGAGCTGGGCTATCAGCCCGTGCTGGCCCGCCGGATGGGGAGCTTCGGCAACTTCGCCATCAGCTTCTCGGTGATCTCCATCCTCTCCGGCTGCATGACCCTCTACGGCTTCGGCATGAACACCGGCGGGCCGGCGGTCATGCTCTGGGGCTGGCTGGGCGTGGGACTGTTCGTGCTCTGCGTCGGGCTGGCCCTGGCCGAGGTCACCAGCGCCTATCCCACCTCCGGCGCGCTCTACTACATGGCCGACCGGCTCGGCGGCCGTAAATGGGGCTGGTACACCGGCTGGCTCAATCTGCTGGGCCTGCTCGGCGCGATCGCGGGTATCGACTACGGCGCGGCCCTGTTCATCGGCGCCTTCCTCAATCTCCAGTGGGGGTTCGACCCCACCCCCGGCTCCACCTTCCTGATCTTCCTGGCCATTCTGCTGCTGCACGCCACGCTCAATCTGTTTGGCGTGAAGCTGGTCAGCCTGCTGAACTCGGTCAGCGTCTGGTGGCATCTGGGCGGTGTCGGGCTGATCGTCGGCGCGATCGCGTTCGTCCCCGACAACCACCAGTCGCCGGAGTTCGTGTTCACGGAGTTCGTGAACAACACGGGCTGGGAGAACCCCTTCTACGTCGCGGCGATCGGACTGCTGCTCGCCCAGTACACCTTCTCCGGATACGACGCGTCCGCCCATCTGTCGGAGGAGACGTCCAACGCCTCGGTCTCCGCCGCCCGCGGCATCGTCCGGGCCATCTGGGTCTCCTGGATCGCCGGGTTCGTCCTGCTCACCGCGTTGACGTTCGCCATTCAGGACTACAACGGGGCGCTCGACAGCGAGACCGGTGTGCCACCTGCCCAGATCCTGCTGGACGCGCTCGGCTCGGGAGGCGCCGCGGCACTCCTCCTCGTGGTGATCGTGGCGCAGTTGTTCTGCGGGAACGCCGAAGTGGCGGCGGCCAGCCGGATGGTGTTCGCCTTCAGCCGCGACAATGCGCTGCCCGGATCGAAGCTCTGGCGCAAGGTGAGCCGCCGGACCCTGACACCGGTACCGGCGGTCTGGCTGTCGGTGGGCTTCGCCGGGGTGCTGGCGCTGCCGTCGCTCTGGTCGACCACGGCGTACGGGGCGGTCACCGCCATCAATGTCATCGGCATCACCCCCGCCTACATCATCCCGGTCTATCTCAAGCTCAGGGCCGGTGACCGGTTCCAGCCGGGACCGTGGACCCTGGGCCGGTGGAGCAAGCCGATCGGCTGGACGGCGGTGGTCTGGGTGGTCTGTGTGACGGTGCTGTTCCTGCTGCCGCAGTCCAGCCCGGTGACCGTGGACACCATGAACTACGCGTCGGTGGCCCTGGCCTCGGTGCTGACGCTCGCCACGGTCTGGTGGTTCGTGGCCCGCCGCTCCTACAGCACACCGCCGCCGTACGGCTCGAAGCGCGAGCAGGCGGAGATCGCCGAGCACATCGTCTGACGTCCCGTTCGCCGACACGCGACGTCTCCTCCGTACGGGAACCCCCGGGGTTCCCGCCGCGGCACCTTCCGTGGGGGCCGGCCCCCCGCCGACGGGAACCGGCCCCCACGGTCAGGTCCGCGGCCCCTCTGCCGCCGGGTACGGCGAGCCGCTCCCCCGGGACTGTCAGTGGTGCCCGTCATGCTTGACGGACCGGCACTTTCCCGAGAGAGAAGGCGATATGACCGATCAGGAGACCATGGCGGCCCAGGCGTACGTCCGACTGCTCGGTGCGACCCGGGCCGTCCTCGACGGCTCCGGCCGTCCCCCGGCCGCGCTCCCGCTGCTCACGGCGCCGATGGCGGAGGCGGACGAAGCCCTCGACGCGCTCGGCATGGCGGGAAACGAAGCGGCCTTCTTCAGCCTGGTCGGCAGAGTGCTGCCGTTTCCCTCCGAAGGCGGCCCCCTGCGCTGACACCGCATCCCGCGGCCCGCGGCCCGTACGCCTCATCCCGTCCCGCCTCATCCCGTCCGGTCCGGGGTGAGCGCCGTAGGGGAATCCGCACATCCCCGTGCTGATGGCGGAGTGGACCGACCCGTTTCGGACCATCCGTTGACGCACCCCGGGCGTGCGCGCCCATGCTCTCCACCAGCCCGCCGGTGAGCGGGTCGACGGAGAGACCGAAGGTGTGCCTGTCGTGAATGTCCGCAGTATCCGAATCCGCAGCAAGAACGTCCCGAGCAGAAAGCCCCGGGGAACCGGCCGGCGCGGCCGGGTCGCGCTGCTCGCCACCGGGCTGGCCTCCGTGGCCGCGCTCCTCACTCCGAACGTCACGGCCACGGCCGCCCCGGCCGAGACCACCGGCAGGCCCTCGGGTCCGGTGGACCGCGGCCCGGTGCTCAAGGCCGAACAGACCACCCGGGCGCAGGTCGACGAGTGCTTCCGCAGCATCGGGGGCCCGAGCCCGGCGCCCCGGGGCGGGGTCTGCCCCTCGGGGTTCCAGCCGAAGATCAACGGCTCGTACGTCTGGAGCGCCGCCCGCTCCGGCGACTACGCCTACTTCGGCACCCTCGCCAATGTCACCTGCAACGCGTCCTCCACCTACAACGGTGACATCACTCCCCATCTGGTGAAGAACGCGGACGTCTGCGAGTACGGCAAGGGCGCCGGCGCCGATGCGCTGGGGCCGGTCTACGGCGACGCCCGTACCCCGCAGATCCTGCGCGTCAACGCCGACACCCAGAAGACCGAGGACATCACCCCGGACGGCGACCCGCTGATCAAACGCACCATCGGGCTGCGGGGCGCCGCCTCCCACAACGACGTGGTCTTCCTCTTCGGCCAGCTGGTGGCCGAGGGGCAGACCGTGGGACACGGTCTGTCGATGTTCGCCTTCGAGGGCAGCACCGGCCGCTTCCTGGGCTCCAGGGCCTACACCGATCTCGTCAGCGCCCGCGGCGGAGTCGTCGCCTCCGACGGCAATCTCTACCTCGCGGGCCGCGCCCCGGGGGTGAACGGCGGCCGGGTGCTCCGCTGGACCGGCGACAAGGCGAACCCGTTCGCCTTCGAGACCGTCGCACAACTGGAGAACGACCCCGGCTATCTCACCACCTTCAAGGACCGGCTCGTGGTCTCCGGCTGGGGCACCCAGATGCCCGGCGACAACGGCGCGGTCAGCGGCGGTACGGCCAGGATCTGGATGAGTCCGCCGATCCCCGAGGCCGGTCTGACCTTCGACGGCGCCGCCGCCTGGAAGCCCGTCTTCTCCTGGGACCAGTACGACCCCGACCCCGCGCTCAGCAAGGGCGTGGCGTGGGGTGCGCTCGCCGAGTGGAAGGGCGAACTGTACGTCGGCAGCTACAACCAGGCCGCGGTCGGCGCCGTCCAGACGATGTGGAAGACCTACGGGCAGCCCAAGGGCGATGTCCTGCGCGAACGCGACATGATCTCCGCGTCCCGGCCGACCACCGTCTTCCGGATCAGCGACCCGGGCACCGAGAAGCAGCGGACGACCCTGCTGTACGGGGAGCGGACCCTGCCGGTCTACAACCCCAACACCAAGAGCTGGACCAAGAAGCCCAATCTGCTGGGCCAGAGCCCGAAGTTCGGCCCCTCGGGCTTCAACGGCAATGTCGGCAACGCCTATGCCTGGACCTTCACCGTCTTCCAGGACCGGCTCTACATGGCGACCTTCGACAGCACCGGTCTGATCACCCCGGGCGCCCGCTTCACCGCCGTGAACAACGGGCTCTCGGACCTGACACGGAAGAAGCTGGAGTCCGTGGTCGGCCCGTCGATGAAGGCGACCCTCGGCGGCGGCGACGTCTGGCGGATGGACGATCCGGCTAAGCCCGCGGTGGCGGAGACCCTCGACGGGTTCGGCAACCGGTCCCAGCACGGCGTCCGGGTCTTCCTCCCCTTCGAGGACAAGGGATTCCTGTACGCCGGTATGGCCTCGTCCTGGAATCTGCGGGCGACCGCCAAGGACCGCGGCGGCTGGGAGCTGAACAAGCTGACCCCGGGCGGCAAGCGGGCCCCGCTCGACACCGGGCTGCCGAAGGACGCCCGGAAGGCCGCGCTCGACGCGGGCGTCGGCCTCTGACCCGAGGCGGTACGGCAGTCCCGGCTTCCCGCCGCGGCGGGAAGCCGGGACCGGGAAGCCGGGATTGGAGGCCCTCGGGGGGGAGCGCCCGGTCTCCGCGCACCGGGCGGCCCGGTTTCAGTCCTCGGCGCGGGCCGTCCGGCCCCGGTTGACCAGGCGTGTCACCTGTTGTCTGGAGTGTCCGGAGATCCGGGCCAGTTCGGTGAGGCTGACGCCGCCTTCGTCGACGGCCGCCCGGTAGCCCTCGGCGCGGGCGTGGGTGACGGCACTGTTCACATCCCGCAGCGCCGCCGAGAAGCCGGCCCAGGCGCGCCGCAGCTCGGTGCCGCCGAGCAGCCCGGGGGGCGGGCCGGGTCGCCGGAGGTCCCGCAGTTCGGCGAGGGAGTCCTCCACCTGCCGGGCGGCACGGCGGATGTCGCCGCAGGCGCCGATGGCCGAGTCGATGAGCCGGTAGAAGTCCGCGAGTTCGGCCGCCCGCGCCGCCTCCGCCGCGTCGCCGGGAGCCGGGGAGCCGGTCGCCACGCCGCTGCCGTCCACCGCATCCACCGCGTTCGCGTCCGTCTCCGTCTCCGCGTCCGCGTCCGTCGGCCCTCTCCGCCCCGGCACCATGCTCCGCTCCTCACCCCTGCGTTCCGGGCAACAACGCCTTAAGTGAATCCGAAACCACGCCTCATGAAAAGATCATCAACGGGCTTTTCTCCTCATGATGGACCGATAGGTGATTCCGCACTCACCTGGCATACGGACCATCAGCAGTCGGTGCGCCCGGAAACGGAGTCAGACCGTGCGACCACCGCCCCCACCCCGGCCCGGTCCGCTCGTCCCGCCGCCGCCGGACTTGGCCGGGACCGGGTCCGCGGGCGGCGACGCATCCGGTGCCGTTCTGCGGTACGCGGGCGGCCTGCTCCGCCCCGTACTGCCCGAACTGGTCCGCGGCGCGCTCGCCGAACTGCGGGCGGCCAGTGCGTACTACGGCGATCCGGTGCTGGCGCCGCCGGATCTGGCGGATTCGGCGCGGGAGGCCCTCGATGTGTTCACCGGGGGGCTGGTCGATCCGGAGCGGACGGACGCATCGGGCGAACACGCGTGGCGGACGGGTCTGCGCAGGGCGGCGGACGGCGTTCCGCTCCGGGCCGTGCTGCACGCCTACCGCATCGGCGGGGTCCGGCTCTGGGAGGCGCTGGTCTCCCTCGTCGTCCGGGAGCGTCCGGACCGGGCATCGGCGCTGGCCTTCGCGGCGAGCGACGTCTGGCGCCGCGTGGACCGGGACACGGCCCTGCTGGCGGAGGCCCACCGGCGGGCGGCCGCCCGGCTGCCGGACCTCGCCGTCCGGCGCCATCTGCCGGTGCTGCGGATGCTGTTGCGGGGGCACGCGGATCCGGTGCACCTCTCGGCGTTCGCGGTCTCCCTCGGGCTGCCGGTGGCGGGCCGGTACACGGTCGCGCTGCTGGCCGGCCCGGGGGCGGCGCGGGCCGAGACGGATCCGGTGCGCGAGGTCAGGGACGGCGTACCGCTGTACTGGTGTCCGCTGGACGACGCGACCGCGGTCGTGGCGCACCTCGGCGACCGGCCGGAACTGCCGGCCGGACTGATCCCGCCGGGACCGGCGGACCGTGGCGGTGTCGGCACCCCGGTGGCGGGGCTGGCGGCGCTGGGCCGGGGGTACGGGCTGGCGCGGCTGGCCCTGGCCGCCTGCCCGGCGGACGGTACGCTGCACCGGCTCGGCGACCGGTGGTCACGGGCCTTCGCGGTGGCCCGTCCCGATCTGGCGGACGCCGTCGCGGACCAGCTACTCGGCCCGCTGCGGACGCTGGATCCGGCCGAGCGCGCGGAGTTGCTGGCCACGCTGGCGGCCTGGCTGGACCGGGGCTCCACCCGCCGGGCGGGCGAACTGCTGTACTGCCACCGCAATACGGTCCTCAACCGTCTGCGCCGCCTGGAGCGGCTCACCGGCCGTACCCTGTCGCACCCCCGGGACGTGGTCGACCTGGCGCTGGCCCTGGAAGCAGAGGACACCTCAGCACCGGCGGCCCGGAGCCGCTGAGCCGCGCCCCGGCAACACAGCGGCTCCGCCGGATCGCCGCCCGGCCGCGCACCGGTGCCCCCGCGGCGCGGCCGCCGGGCGCCGTCCCTGCCGGGGTGGCCGCACCGGCACCCGACAGCACCTCCCCCAGGGCACCCGCACAGCCGCAAGGCGCCCCGCCGGTGCGCCCGCACACGTCCCGGCTTCCTGAACGTCCCGCGGGTTCTCGCCGGGCGGACACCGTGTGACATTCGGCTCGACCGGGCCCGCCCTCCCCCGCCGCCCCGGGCGCCGCTCGCGGTTCCCCCCGCCCCGCCCCCGCCCCCGCACCCGCACCGATCGGCCCCGGCCACCCCGTACGCATCGGACAAAGGAGTCCCCCATGCCGACCGCCGCACCGGCTCCCCGCCGCCCCCTGCGACGCCGCGCCGTCGGCGCGCTCTGCGCCGCGCTGCTCACCCTGTCCCCCGCCGCCCCCAGTGCGGCGGCCCCGGCGGGAGACCCGCCGCTGAGCGTCCCCGCCGACCGGCTGGCCGCGGCCCTCGACTGCCCGCCGGACCTCGGCGGCTCCTCGCGGGACCCCGTACTGCTGGTCCACGGGACCGGGGTCGACGCCGCTCTCAACTGGGGCTGGAACTACGCCCCCGCCCTGCGCGACCTGGGCTACGACGTCTGCACGGTCGATCTGCCCGGCCGGTCCCTGGGGGACGTCCAGGAGTCCGCCGAGTACGTCGTCCACGCGCTGGCCACGATGCGCGCGGCCACCGGCCGCCCGGTCGACGCGATCGGGCACAGCCAGGGCGGGCTCCAGCTGCGCTGGGCGCTGACCTACTGGCCGTCGCTGCGCGGCTCCGTCGACGATGTGGTCAGCCTCGGCACTCCCGAGTACGGAGCGGCGGCCGGCAGCCTGGCGTGCATCCTGTCCTGCGCTCCGGCACTGCACCAGATGAGCCCGGGATCGGCCTTCCTGAAGGCCCTCAACTCCGGCGATCCGACGCCCGGCGGTGTGTCGTACACCGGCATATACACCCGTGACGACCTGGTGGTCACCCCGTACCGGACATCGGTCCGGCCGGGCGCGCGCAATATCAAGGTGCAGGACGTGTGCGGGGTGCGGCTGGTGACCCATATCGGGCTGGTCTACGACTCCGTGACCTTCCGCCTGGTCCGGGACGCCCTGGACCGGCCGGGTCCGGCCGATCCGGAGAGGCTGCCCGCGGACGCCTGCATCGGCGCCCCCTATCTCCCCGGCGTCGGCGCGGCCGACATCGCGTACGCGGCGGCCGTGGTCGCCCCCACCGCGGCCACAGCCGCGGCGGCCGCTCCCAGGGTCCGCGACGAGCCGGTGCTGCGCCCGTACGCGTCCTGAGGAGCGCCGGGCGGCCCGACCGGTCGGGCCGCCCGGTCCGCCCAGCCCGAAAGATCTCGCGACAACCATGGACAGAGTCGTTAGCGTGAATTAACTTCGTCTCTATCGAGCAGCCCGAAAAGCCACTATTTCCTCGGCTTTCGTCCGCCAACAGCCCTCTTTCCCCTGGGCACTTGCGGGACACAGCAGCTATCGACTGTTCACTGAACGCGCACCGGACCAACTCCTTCCGCCCGTCACCAGGAGGACCCGTGACCTCTGCCCGGCCCCCGTATCCGCCCTCCCTCCCCGAGCTGCCCCGGGTCGGCGCCGATGCCTTCCTGACCGGCTCGGCCGGTGCGTACCCCGAGCGCATCGCCCTGCGCGACGGCACGGAGACCCTGACCTACGCCGAGCTGCACGACGCGGCCCTGAGAGTGGCCGGCGGACTGCGCGCCCGCGGGCTGGGCCCCGGCGATGTCGTCGCCATGCATCTGCCCAACACCCTCTGGTACGTGGTCGCCTACTACGGTGCGCTCTGCGCCGGACTGACCGTCGCGCCCCTCAACCCGGCACAGCCGCCCGAGGCGCTCCGCGCCCAGCTGGCCGACTGCGGGGCCCGTGCCGTCTTCACCCATCCGTCGGCCGCCGGCTCGGCGGCGACCGCGCAGGTGCTCACCGCCACCGGACCGGTGATCCACGTCCCCGGCACCGCCGTGAGCCCCGCCCCCGAGAACACGGAACTGCCCGGGACCTGGGTCCCGCTCGACGCGCTGCTGGCCGCGGCTCCGCTCGACGGCTACCGTCCCGACCCGGATCTGGTCGCCCATCTCCAGCTCACCGGCGGTACCACCGGCCGCACCAAGGCCGTCCGGGTCCTGCACCGCAATATCGTCGCCAACGTCCTCCAGTCCGTCCCCCTGCGCTCCTGCTCCCGGTTCTTCCTGGACGAGAACGGCGGACTGCGGCTCGAACGGTCCGCCGACGCGATCGAACAGAGCATCGTCCCCGGCGACTGTGTGAACATCGCCGTCGCTCCGCTGTTCCACGGGCTCGGGCTGATCGGCCACAACTCCAACACCCTGCTCGGCGCCCTCTGTGTGATCACCGGCGGCCGGTTCGACGCCGACCGCTTCCTCCAGGACATCGAGACCCACGGCGTCACCCATATCTCCGGCTCCCCCGCCATGTACTACGCGATGCTGCGCAGCCCCGACCTGGGCAGGCGCGATCTGTCGTCCGTGCGGCTGGTCACCTCGGGGGCTGCGCCCATCGACCCGGGCGCCCTGGCGCGGCTCCGCGCCGCGCTGCCGAACGCCGCCGTCAACGAGGGGTACGGACTGAGCGAGGCGACCATGGGCGTGACGATGGCGGCCCCGGGCGTCCAGCCGCCCGAGGGGTCCGTCGGTTCGGCTTTCCCCGCGACCGAGTTGGAGATCCGCGCGGAGGACGGGACCACCGTCCGCCCGGTCGGGGAGCCGGGCGAAATATGGGTACGCGGGCCCCAGGTCACGGACGGCTACCAGGACGAACCCGGTCTGACGGCCGAGCAGTTCGTGGACGGCTGGCTGCGCACCGGCGATATCGGGCGGCTGGACACCGGCGGATTCCTGTTCCTGGTGGGCCGGGCCAAGGACATGGTGATCTACAAGGGGTACAACGTCTATCCGCAGCCGCTGGAGGACGTGCTCTGCTCGCACCCCGCGGTCTCCCAGGCCTCCGTCGTCGGACGGCCCGACCCGGTCGCCGGGGAGATCCCCGTCGCCTTCGTGGTCCTCGAACCCGCCGCCCGGGACCGGGCGGCGCACGCCGGCGCCTTCATCGACGAGCTGCTGGCGCATGTTGCCGAGCGGGTCGCGCCGTACCAGCGGGTCCGCGAGGCACGTCTCGTCGACGCGCTGCCGCTGACACCGACCGGCAAGGTCCTCAAGACCGAGCTGCGCCGCAGGCTGGACCCCGCCGCCGGGGCCCGCTGAGCCTTTGCGTCCCTGCCGGCCTTCGTCCCCCGATCACCGTTCCGCCGTACCGAGGAGTTCCGCATGACCACCGCACCAGTGGAGTACGACAAGCTGTTCATCGGCGGCCGGTGGACCGCCCCCTCGGGATCCGGGACCGTCGAGATCGTGTCCCCGGTGACCGAGCGGATCGTCGGCCGGGTTCCCGAGGCCGGACCCGAGGACGTCGACCGGGCTGTCACGGCGGCCCGGGAGGCCTTCGACCACGGCCCCTGGCCCCGCCTTCCGCAGGCCGAGCGAGTGGCGGTGGTCGCCCGGATCCGCGATCTGCTGGCCGCCCGCCACCAGGAGCTGGCCGAGCTGGTCAGCCTCCAGAACGGCTCGCCGATGCTGTTCTCCGTCCGCGGCCAGGCGCTCTCCGCCGTCGGTGTGTTCGGGGCCGCGCTGGCCGCCGCCGAGGGGTTCGTGGCGGAGGAGGAGCGGACCGGCACCGGGGGGCCGGTCCTGGTGCGCCGGGAGCCGGTCGGCGTGGTCGCCGCGGTCACCCCGTGGAACGTGCCCCAGCTGACGATCGCCGCCAAGCTGGCACCCGCCCTGCTCATGGGCTGCACCGTGGTCCTCAAGCCCGCCGCCGAGACCCCGCTCGACGCCAACTGGCTGGCGGAGCTGTGCGCGGAGGCGGGGCTGCCCGAGGGCGTGCTCTCCGTCGTCACCGGCGGCCGGGAGACCGGCGCCGCGCTGGTGGCCCACCCCGGCGTCGACAAGATCGCGTTCACCGGTTCGGTGGCGGCGGGCAAGGCTGTGATGGCCGCCGCCGCGGAGCGGCTGACCCGGGTCTCCCTCGAACTCGGCGGCAAATCGGCGGCCATCCTCCTCGACGACGCCGACCTCGCCGTGGCCCTGCCCGCGATCGTCGCGGGCACCTGCGCCGCCAACAGCGGCCAGGCCTGTGTCGCGCTGACCCGGGTCCTGGTCCACTCCTCCCGCTACGAGGCGGTGGCCGCCGCGCTCGGCCGGGCCTTCGCCGGGCTGCGGGTCGGGGACCCGGCCGACCCGCGGACGGTCGTCGGCCCGATGGTCAGCCGGGCCCAGCAGCGGCGCAACCTCGACTGGATAGAGACCGGGAAGAAGGAGGGCGCGACCGTCCTCACCGGCGGCGGGGTACCCGAGGACCGCTCCACCGGCTGGTATGTGTCACCGACCCTGCTCGGCGATGTCACCAACGATATGCGGGTGGCCCGGGAGGAGATCTTCGGCCCCGTGGTCTGTCTGATCCGGTACGAGACCGACGACGAGTCGTTGGCGATCGCCAACGACTCCGCGTACGGGCTCTCGGGCGCGGTGTTCTCCGCCGACTCGGAGCGGGCGGCCCGGGTGGCCCGCCGGGTGCGTACCGGCACGATCTCCGTCAACGGCTTCCGGCTCGACCTCGCCGCGCCGTTCGGCGGCTTCAAGAACTCGGGGATCGGACGCGAGTTCGGCCCGGAGGGGCTGTCGGCGTACGTCGAGTACCAGACGGTCAATCTGCCGCAGCCCGCCGCCCCGGCCCCGGCCCCGGGCCCGGCCCCGGCGGCCTGATTTCCCCGACCCACCTTCATCCACTCCGTACACCGGGAGACGTTTCATGCGTGCAGCCGTTCTTCACACCACCGGGGACGAGAACCTCGACGTCACCGAGGTGACCCCGGTCTCCTTCGGGCCGGGCCGGGTCCGGGTCCGGATGCACCGGGCCGGGCTCTGCCACTCGGACCTGTCCGCGATGAGCGGGGTACTGGCCCATCCGGCGCCCTTCGTGCCCGGACACGAGGGCGCGGGCGAGGTCGTCGAGGCCGGCGAGGGCGTCACCCATGTGAAGCCGGGCGACCGGGTCATCGTCTGCTGGATGCCGCCCTGTGACAGGTGCGCCGTCTGCGCGACGGGTGACACCCATCTGTGCCGCAGCGGCTTCGGCAATCTCGCCGTCTCCAACTTCCGGGCCGGGGACCGTCCGCTGCCCGGCATGATGGGCGCCGGGACCTTCGCCGAGGAGACCGTGATAGCCGGGTACGCCGCGATCCCGGTGCCCGACGACATGCCGTACGACATCGCCGCGCTGATCGGCTGCGGGGTGACCACCGGCATCGGGGCCGCCCTGAACACGGCGCGGGTACGGCCCGGTTCGACGGTCGTCGTCATCGGCCTCGGCGGAGTCGGGGTGAGCATCCTCCAGGGCGCCCGGGTGGCGGGGGCCGCCCGGATCATCGCGGTCGACCCGACGGCCAACCGGCGGCGCATGGCGCTCGGCTTCGGCGCGGACGAGGCGGTCCCGCCCGAGGAACTGGCCGAGGCCGTCAAGCGGACCACCGGGGGCCTCGGCGTGGACTACGCCTTCGAGGCCGTCGGCCGGCCGGGAACTCTTCGCGCCGCCTACGACGCGGCCCGGCCCGGCGGCACGGTCTGCCTGGTCGGCGCGGGCAGCCGGAGCGACCTCACCGACCTCAACCTCGCCGAACTGGTGATGAACGAGAAGAAGGTGCTGCCGTCGTTCTACGGCGGCGGCGATATCCGGCGGACGTACGCCACCATCACCGGGCTGTGGCGGTCGGGCCGGATCGACCTGGAGTCGATGATCACCCACCACGTCTCGCTGGACGGGATCAACGAGGCGATCCGCCAGATGCACTCCGGCGAGGCGCTGCGTACGGTCGTCGACATCGTCTGACGGACCGCCCGCTGCGGCGCGAACCGGTCCGGACCACGGCAGCGGTCCGGACCGGTCGCCGCAGCGCCGCCGGACGGCGGAACCGGCGAATCAGCGAATCGGCGAACGGACCGGCGCACCGACGGACCGACGGACCCACGAGCCAACGTTATGTCCGCTTCACTTCTCTCGGGGCGTTCCGCCACGACTGCCCTCCGGACAAGGCTTCCGGAGCCGAAGCGCCCTCCCGAACGCGCCGACCACAGGTGAAGAACGGGTCACCGCAGCCACCGATTGGGGTACGTTGTGCGGATGAACGACGCCGCCGACCGCACGGGTCCCCGTACCTCCCCCGCAACGGCCGATCCGGTCGGGCAGCGGTCGGCCGTTCAGGCCGGGAGCACCCGGCGCGCGGTCACGCGCAGGCCGCCGGACCGCAAGGAGCGGATCGTCGCGGCCGCCGCGCAGCTCTTCCGCGACCGGGGCTACCACAATGTCTCGGTGGCCGATGTCGCCGGAGCCGTGGGGATCACGGCGCCCGCGCTGTACCGCCACTTCCGCGGCAAGCCGGATCTGCTGGCGCAGGTCGTCGACCGGACCGTCGGAGCGGTCGCCGCGTCCACCTCCGAGGCCACGGACCTCGACGCCTATCTCGCGGCGGCCGCCGCGCACAGCGTCGAGCGCCGGGGCGCGGCCGTGATCTGGCAGCGAGAGGCCCGTCATCTGCCCGAGGAGCACCGGGAGCGGTCCCGGCAGGCGCTCAGCGCGGCGGCCGGGCGGCTCGGTGAACTCATCGGCACCGAGCGCCCGGAGCTGACCACCGCGGACCGCACCCTGCTGGCCTGGGCGGTGCTCTCGGTGGCCGGGTCCACCTCGTGGCACCGCACCTCCCTGCCGCGCCGGCGGTTCGAGGAGGTGCTGCGGCGGCTGGCGTCCGCGGCGGTCCACTGCGAACTGGGCACCGCGGACGCCCCGGTGGAAGGCGGCGGGGATACGGCCGGGCCGGGGGCGTACGCCGCGCTCGCGGTCTCCCGGCGCGAGGAGATCCTGGGCGCCGCGATCCGGCTCTTCGACGAACGGGGCTTCCAGTCGGTGAGCACCGACGACATCGGTGAGGCGGCGGGCGCCTCGGGCCCCAGTATCTACAAGCACTTCCCGACCAAGACCGATCTGCTGATCGCCGGGGTCCTCCGGGGCGGGGAGCAGCGGCGGGCCGGGACCGAACGGGCGCTGCGGACACCGGGCACCCCCGAGGAGACCCTGGGCCGGCTGCTGCGCTCGTACGTCGACTTCGCGCTCGGGCACGGGCATCTGATCGGGCTGATCCTCGGCGAGCTGGACCAGTTGCCCGAGAAGGAGCGCCGGGCCTCCCGTCAGGCGCAGCGCGAGTATCTGGCGCTGTGGGGGCGGCTCTACGAGGAGACCCGGCCGGGCGCCGACCCGGCGGAGGCCCGGATCGTGGTCAGCGCGGTGCTGACGGTGGTGGACAACGCGGTGCGTACGGGGCGGCTGGGCGCCCGGCCGGATCTCGGCGACCGGCTCGTGGAGCTGGGTACGGCTCTGTTGCGGTCGGGCTGACCGGAAGCGGTCGGCGCGGGGACCGCCGCCCGGCGGTTCCGTCCCGGGTGGTCCCGGGCCGTTCCGGGCCGTCCCGGCGGTTCCGTTCCGGGCCGTCCCGGTGGCTCCGGGCCCCGTCCGTGCGGGTAGCCGGGTCCGCGGAGTGCGGACGAGGCGGCCGGTGCGAGAAGGGCCGGGGGTGTTCGCCCCTTCTCGCACCGGCCCGCCCGAGGCGTGGTCCGCCGGTCCGGTCGCGGTGTGCTCCGCGCCGGGTCGTTCACCGGGGCCGTACCGCCTGGGTCACACCCTGACGGGCCCGTGGCCACCGGCGGTCCGTGCCTCCGCGGTGCGGGGAGTGCTGCCTAGAAGACGCTGTAGCCGTAGCTCAGCGGCCGCTGAACGGGCTCGTAGAAGGTGGTGCCGCCGACGGTGCAGTTGCCGCTGCCGCCGGAGAGCAGCCCGAGGGCGGTGTTGCCGCTGAACAGCGGGCCGCCGCTGTCGCCGGGCTGGGCGCAGGCGTTGGTCTGGATGGTGTTGTACACGAGCTGGCCGCCGCCGTAGTTGACGGTCACATTGAGGGCGGTGACGCTGCCGGTGCGGTAGCCGGTGGTGCTGCCGGAACGCTCGATACGCCAGCCGACGGCCGGGTAGCTGGAGTTGATGATGTCGCGGTAGGTGCCATTGAACAGGTAGACCCGGCCGTCGGAGGCCGCGGGGTTGGCGTGGCGGATGACGCCGTGGTCGTTGACCGGGAAGACCTGCTGGCCGGGCACCGTGGTGCCGATGCTCCAGCTCGGGCGGCCCACGGTGCAGTGACCGGCCGTCAGCGCGAAGTGCTCGCCCGCGCTGTTGACGACGTTGAAGCCGAGGGAACAGCGCACACCGGCGGAGGTGATGGCCTCGCCGCCCGCGATCAGCCGGCTGATCTTGCCGGGGGTGCGCTTGACGACGAGATGGCCCGCCTGGGTTCCGGCGGACTTCTTGATCTTGGCTATCGCCGCCGGGGAGACCGTGCTGTCGGCGGTGATGACGACCTTGCCCGACGCCTGGTCGGTGTACCAAGCGGTGCCCGCCACATCGGCGGTGAGAACGGCCTTGCTCGCCGTGGCCAGCTGGGTGGCGGACGCCTTGCCCACGGGGGCTTCGGCGGCCACCGCGGTGGGGGCCACAAGGGCGGCGACGGTCGCCAGTGCGGCGATCGCGACGGCGGAGCCTCTTCGGCCGACGGGCCGTTTGGCGAAGGGCGAGAGCAGCGACTTGACCTTCACGAATCCTCCATCAGGAGTCCGGGGCCCGTCCGGTGTACGGGCCCCTCAGTACGCGAGCGGCGGGCCCGAGGACCATGCTTCGGTCATGTGCCTGCCAAATCGCGTGATGGGGATCCTGGGCCGGATCGGCCCCCCGCAACAAGCTCGACTTTTGGACGCGCCGCTCATGGCCGCGCACACTCGGTCACTAATGGCAGGAACACCCCCTTGCCCCTGCCCGGCGGCGGCCTCGGGACGGAGCGGCGGCGCACGGGCCGCCCGTTGTCACGAGCAACCGCTTTCCCCGTTCCGCTAGCCGACCGCCGCGGGTCCCCGCCCGCACCCGGCCCCGGGGGCCGCGACGGGCCCGGGGGCGACCACGGACACCCGGCCCCGGGCAGCTCAGGGCGGCGAAGACAACCCGGACTGCGGCAAACCCCTTGGTTCACGCACGGAATACGAGCACAGTTCACCAAGACACGGCAAAGGATTCCGCTACAGTTTGTGATCTGGAACACATGCAGAGGTCTTCCGGCCCGGGGGCCCCAACACCCGCAGCAGCACCACGAAGGAGCGTGTCGCACTGCGGCACGGCAGCGGCAAAAAATACCCCGGCACCCCGAGGCCCCCGGGGTCCGTATGGGCGGATTGACCTGCTTACCGCACCGGCACCGTGTCCAGTTCTGCCGCCTTCCCGGGACGGCCGCCGTTTTCCCGCCGACCGTGCGGCAGCACGGCAGGGTCTGAGGGGTTCGGAGCGCCGTACGGGACCGGAGTGACCGCGCCGGAAAATCCGTTGGCCGCCGTGCCACCTGCCTGTTAGCGTTCCGGGCGCGCCCTCCGGTGGGGCGCCCTCGCTGTTGCGGCGCCCTCTCCGGGGCGTCACCGTTCGGGCCTCAGGGCCCTGGAAAGGGTTGATGTATGCCCCGGCCCGGGCCGAGCGTGCCTCGTCACACCAAGAGCGCATCCGGCAACTGACCCCCGACCGTCCCCCGCGGACGTCCAGGACGGATCCGTCCCTGGCCGCTCCGCCGGTACCCGTCGTTCGGGTCCGTCCGCCCGCCCTCCGGTGTCCCGCCGGCCCCTTTCCGTCCGCCGTCGCCGTACGGCTGCCGTGGTGCGCCCCGCACCAGGCCGCCCGCACCCCGTCCGCGGACCGCTCCGGCCATCGCTCCCCGAGTGCCGCCCGGCCTCCTTGTGCTGTCATCGCCCGTGCATCCAGCCAGGAGAGACCACCGTGTCCACCCACCAGGGTCCGCACCATCCGTCCGGCCACCGTTCCGCGCCACGGCCGCACCCCGTACAGCGCACCAACACCTTCACCTGTGTGCGCTGCGGGCTGACCGTCGGCGTCCTCGACCCCGACGGCGCCGTCCGCAACCACTGCCCGAGCTGTCTGCACTCGCAGCACCTCGACGACCATGTGGACGGGGGTCCGTCCGGCTGCCGGTCCCGGATGAGCCCCATCGCCATCGCCGTACTGCGCGGGGGCGACTGGACCGTCGTCCACCGCTGCACCCGCTGCGGCGAACTGACGTCCAGTCCGATCAGCCCCGACGACAACCATCTGATCCTGATGCGGATGGCGGTACGGCCGCTGGCCTCCCCGCCGTTCCCGCTCGAAGTCTTCGGTGAACTGTGAACCCGCCTCCCCACCCACTCACTCCGGGAAAGGAACAGCCCTCATGCCGCGACGAGTGAGAAGGACCACCGGCGGACCCGACGAGGACGGCGGTGGCCGCGGACGGCAGCGGGGGCCGCGCCGCCAGCGGCCCAAGGACGTCCTGCACGGCCGCGGCGGCGAGCGGGGCGAGTCGTTCCGCTGCGTCGGGTGCCGGCTGGACGTGTCCGTCGACGCCCCCGGCACCGCCCATCGCAACCACTGCCCGCAGTGTCTGGCGAGTCTGCATCTGGACGCCCGGATACCGGGCGACCGCGCGTCGGCGTGCCGGGGCCGGATGACGGCCGTCGGGCTGTCGGTCAGGCCGGACGGCGAGTGGCTGATCATCCATCTCTGCCTGGCGTGCGAGGGGCTCAGCGCCAACCGGATCGCCGGGGACGACCATCCGCTCCCCCTGATCAGGCTGGCGACCCGCCCCCTCGCGGACAGCGGTGCCCCCTTCCGGGCGCTGCTCACTCTCTGAGGGCCCCGCACGCCCGGTGAACGGGCCCCGGTGCGGCAGCCGTCCGGCCGCACCGGGGCCGCCGGGGCCGGGAGGGGCCGGCTCAGTGCCGCTCCTCCCGGCCCTGCCCGCCGCGCGCCGCGGACAGCTGGACCACGATCAGCGCGAAGGCCGCCACGAGCAGGACGGCGGCGGCCAGGGTCTCCCGGACGATGATCGCGACATAGGCGATAGCGGCGGCGGTACGGGATTCGACGGCCCGCCACATGACGTCCTCGTCGCGGAACGTGGTGTCCATCGCGAGCAAATCCCGGCATCGTGCCACGCCGGAAGCGGTGGCCAAACCGCATCGGCGCAGGGCCGTTCGCACCGGCTCGTCCGGCCCGGGGCGTCCGCCACGCGGACGGCGGCTCGCGATACGGCGCGTCAGCAGCCGTTGAGCACGGCGGCCAGCGCGCTCTTCTCCGCGGTGTCGACGCTCAGCTGGTAGTGGTGCTTCACCTGGACCCACATCCGGGCGTACGTACAACGGTAGGCGGCGCGCGGAGGCAGCCATTCGGCGGGGTCGAGGTCGGACTTGGCCTGGTTGACGTTGTCCGTGACGGCGATCAGCTGGGGCCGGACGAGGTCGTTGGCGAAGGTGCGGCGCTGGGTCGTGGTCCAGGCGTCGGCGCCGGAGCGCCAGGCCTCGGCGAGGGCGACGACATGGTCGATGTCCAGGTCGGAGGCCGCGGTCCAGGTCGCCCCGTCGTACTCGGAGTACCAGCTTCCGGAGACGGCGGCGCAGGACCCGTCCTGGACGACACCGGTGCCGTCCCGCTTGAGGACGGTCTCCCGGGTGTTGCAGGCGCCGGACTGGGTGATCCAGTGCGGGAAGAGGTCCCGGCTGTATCCGGAGCCGGAGCCCTCCGGCCGCTCGGCCAGCTGACCGAGGTAGGTACGGGCGGTGGCCGCGCTCACCGGGGTGGGCGGGGCGGCCTGGGCAGCGGGGGCGCCCGCCAGAAGAGCGGTGGCGGCGAGCGCGCCGGCCGCGGCGAGCGCCCCCGTACGGCGTGCGATACGGATGCGGCGTACAGGTCGCGAGGTGCGTATGAGGTTGCGCAGGGTGGTGCCGGACATGCGGGGACTCCTTCGACAGGGGGGAGCACGGTCAGCTGGCGCACAAACATGCTGAAGGCGCACGGTTGTTCGGGGATGAGCGCCGGGCAACAGCATGGCGACGTGCACATGACATATCAAGCGGAAGGGGTCGCCCCTGCGACCCGGGAGCACCCGGACGTCCCGGAGGCGCGCATCCGACGATCGGACGACACGGGCACCCGCCGGCCGGGGAGAGGATGGTGGCCGGAGCGGCGACGGGCGCCCGGCGGCAGCGGCAGCAGGCTGGAGGCCACAGCGGCCGGTGCCCCCTGCACCGTCCGCACGCCCCCGGGAGGCTGCCCGTGAACGCCGAGAACGCCCCGTCCGCCGACGGCCGCCGCACCGGGCCGGGCCGAGCGCACCGCCGAGGGCCGAGAAGCCGCCGCGCCGCCGTGGCCGCCGCTCTCGCCGTCGCGGTGCTGGGCGGCTGTGCCGGTACGGGCTCCGCCGGCCCGGCGCCCGGAACCGGCACGGCACCGGCCCCGGCCTCGGCGCCGCGGTCGTCCCCGCTGCCCGCCGGGACCGGCACCCCGCCCGGCACCCTCCTCGTCGCGGATTTCGGCGCCGACACCGTCACCTTCGTCGACCCCGTGCGGGGACCGCTCGGCTCCGTGCCGGTCGGCACCGCCCCGTACGGACTGGCCGTGGGCGCGGACGGCCGGGCCTGGGTCGCCACCGCCGAGGGGGTCGCGGTCGTGGACACCCGCACCCGCGAGAGCCTCGGCCGGATCCCGTACCGGACGGCGACCGGGCCGGTGACCGGCGGCGAGTACCGGGGCGGCGGGATGGGCATCGCGCTCGCCCCCGACGGCGGACGGCTCTACGTGGGCGTCAACGTGCCCGACGGACCGGGGACCGTGGAGGTGATCGACACCGCGTCCCGCCGTACCGTCGCCGCCGTTCCCGTGGGCCGCCGCCCCTTCGATGTGGACGTGGCCCGCGACGGCTCCGCGGTGTACGCCACCAACCACGATTCGTTCGATGTGACGGCCGTCGACACCCGTACCCTCGCGCCCCGGCGCTTCGAGGTCGCCCCGTACGGCGCCGAGGGCGGTCTCGGCTCCTGGCTCAAGCCGCACTACGCGGTGGTACGGGAGGACGGCAGGCTGCTGCTGCCCTTCGAGGGGGAGCGGCTGGCCGTACTGGACCCGCGGACCGGGCGGGTCACGGTCGAGAGGATGACCGCGAACACCCATCAGCACGGCGCGGCGCTCACCCCGGACGGCACGCTGCTCGCCGTGGGGACCGGCCCGGTCGGCTCGTCCGGCGAGGAGGCGTCGCTGACGATCCGTACGACGGACGGCCGTGAGCGGATCGTGCCGCTCGACGGCCCGCACGAGGACGTCGCGGTGGCCCGGGACGGCCGTACGGCCTATGTGACCGGCGGTTTCACCCGTGACGGCTACTGGAACGGCATCACGGTCGTGGACCTCGCGACGGCCGCGGCCCGCCGCCTCCCGGGCGGCGAACGCCCCCTGGGCATCGCGGTGCTGTAGCCCGTACGGGCTACTCCCCCGCCACCACCCGCCGTGCGGCCTCCCGCTCGGCCGCGGGCGGCGACAGTTCGTCCAGGGTGTCGAGGTCGTCCTTCGCCAGCTCGGACTCCCAGGCGGCGGCGAGCCGCTCCTGCTCCTCGCGCGGCCGTCCGGCGACATCGTCCCGGTGCTCCGGGTCCAGGGCGGCGAGGAAGCGTTCGACGGTCTGCGTGGGCATGCTGCTCTCCTTCGGCGAGGGGTGCCCGCCCGGCGGGCGGGACCGGCACTGGCAGCCGACCGCCTGCCGGTACGGGCCGCGCCCCGGGCCGGTCCGATCGGGTGACGGCGCGCCCGCACCCCGGAAGACACCCCGGCCATGTAAAGAATTCTTGACCTCGGGACCGGGATGGCCCTACCGTCACCGTGTCAGGTTTCTTTTACATGACGGGGGGTGTGGTCATGGGTCTCGGAGAGCGGCGCGCCTGGATCACCGCGCTGGTGGCGGTGGCCGGGTACACGGTCTATCTGCTGGTCGTCCTCGGCCGGGCGGACGGCGGACCGCTGACCGCCGTCCGGTATGCGCCGGTGCTGCTGTGGACCGTCGGCGGTGCGATCGCCGCCGCCGTCCTGCTGGAGATCGCCGCCGCGGCCGTCGCGCCGGGCACGGGGCGGCGGACCGATATGAGGGACCGCGAGATCGGCCGGCTCGGTGAGCACGTCGGGCAGGCGTTCCTCGTCGTCGGGGCCGTCGGGGCGCTCGCCCTCGCCATGGCCGAGGCCGACCGGTTCTGGATCGCGCAGACCCTGTATCTGGCCTTCGTGCTCTCCGCCCTGCTCGGTTCGGTGGCCCGGATCGTGTCCTACCGGCGGGGGCTGCCGTGGTGAAGCCGACCAGCATCACCAACAGCATCCGTACGCTGCGCGCGGCCCACGGCGATATGACCCAGGCCGAGCTGGCGGACCGGCTGGGCGTCACCCGGCAGACGGTGATCGCCATCGAGAAGGGCCGCTACTCCCCTTCTCTGGAGACGGCCTTCCGGATCGCGCGGGTCTTCGGGGTCCCGCTCGACGAGGTCTTCCAGTACCCGGAGTCCTGATCCCCTGCCCCTGCACCCCGTCCGTTGAAGTCCCGCCGGGCCCCCGGCGGGCGGTTCCCCCGGGAGGAACGCGTGAAGGCCGTCGTCCAGGACCGTTACGGAGACACCGGTGTCCTCGCCCTGCGGGAGATCCCGGAACCGGTGCCCGGTGAGCGCGAGGTGCTCGTCCGGGTGGCGGCCGCCGGGCTCGACGCGGGGGTGTGGCATCTGATGACCGGACTGCCCCTGCTGCTGCGGCTGATGGGGTACGGGCTCCGGGCCCCCAAGAACCCGGTCCGGGGCCGGGAGGCGGCCGGCCGGGTGGTGGCGACCGGCCCGGGGGTGACCCGTTTCACAGTCGGTGACGAGGTGTTCGGCTACTGCGAGTCCGCGTTCGCCGAGTACGCCGCCGTCCCCGAGGACCGGCTGCTCCCGCGGCCCGCCGGGCTCACCCCGGAACAGGCCGCGGCGCTCCCGGTCTCGGCCGTGACCGCGCTCCAGGCGGTCCGCGACCGGGGCCGGGTGACGGCGGGCCTGCGGGTGCTGGTGATCGGCGCGGGCGGCGGGGTGGGGACGTACGCGGTCCAGCTGGCCCGGGCGGCGGGCGCGCGGGTCACCGGGGTGTGCAGCACCGGCAAAGCGGAGCGGGTCCGTGCGCTGGGCGCCGAGACCGTGATCGACTACACCGCCGAGGACATCACCGCCCGCCCCGAACGGTACGACGTGATCGTGGACACCGGCGGCAGCCGGACGCTGCGCGGACTGCGCCGGATGCTCGCCCCGCGCGGCACCCTCGTCATCGTCGGCGGTGAGACCTCCGGACGGCTGCTCGGCGGCATCGACCGGGTGCTCCGCGCCGCCCTGCTCTCCCCCTTCACCCGCCGGCGGCTGCTCGGTCTGGTGGCATCGGAGCGGACGGAGGATCTGGCGTACGTCGCCGGGCTCGCCGAGCGCGGCGAACTCACCCCGGTCCTCGGCGGGGTCCATCCGCTGGCGGAGGTACCGGAGCTGATCGACCGCCTCCGCGCGGGCGGACTCTGCGGGAAGGCGGTCGTCGTCCCCTGACCACCGGCGCGCGCCGCCCGCTGCCCGCCCTGCTCAGCGCTCACGGGGAAGTTATCCCGACGAAGCCCCACTGGTCGACGGGGGCGCCCGACGGCGGCGCGTCGGGGCGCCACAGACTGATCGACCCGAAGCCCGGGTCGACCAGTTCGAGCCCGTCGCCGAAGGACCGCAGGGTCTCGGCGGGCCGCGACACATACGGCGCCGCTCCGCCGCTGGCGTAGTCCTCGGACGCGGCCCGGGTCTCCGGCGTCTCCACCGTGTCGCAGAAGATCAGCGCGCTCCCGGGCGGAAAGGCCCCGAGGTAGGCGCGGATCAGCCCGGCGGCCCGGTCGTCGTCCGTGATGTGCCCCAGCGTGGAGAGCAGCATCACCGCGACGGGCCGCTCCCGGTCCAGCGCGGTCGCCACCTCCGCGAGCACCGTCTCGGCAGCGCCGAAGTCGGCGTGGACATAGGTGGTGACGCCTTCGGGACGGCCGACGAGCAGGGCCCGCGCATGGGCCAGGACGATCGGGTCGTTGTCGACGTACACGATCCGCGCACCCGGGTCGACGGCCTGGGCGGTCTCGTGCGTCGCGTCGGCGGTGGGCAGCCCGGTGCCGAGGTCCAGGAACTGCCGGATGCCCCGGCTGCGGGCCACATGGCGGACGGCCCGGGTCTGGAACCGCCGCGACTCCCGCGCGATGTCGACGATCTGCGGATAGCTCTTCCCGAGCCGGGCGCCGAGCGCCCGGTCGACGGCGTAGTTGTCGCGTCCGCCGAGCCAGAAGTTCCAGACCCGCGCCGAATGGGGTGTGCCGGTGTCGATGTGCTCCGGCAGCACCCGGGTCTTCTGCGCGTCCATCGGTCTCTCCCCCTGCATCTCCATGCCGTACGGCCGTACGAGTGATCGCCATCCTTCCTCACCGGCCACAGGAGCAACCACGCGGACCACCCGGCACGGCTGTTCGGCCTCCGCGGCGGCAGCGGCTACCGTCCTTCCCCATGGACGTACTGCCGCATGACCTACGCCACAGGATCGCCGGTCCGTACATCTGGTACGTGGCCACGGTCAACGCCGACGGCTCCCCTCATATCAGCCCCATGTGGGTGGGCCTCGACGGGGATCTGGTGCTGTTCAACACGGCCGTCGGGCGGGTCAAGGAGCGCAACCTCCGCCGCGACCCGCGGGTCAGCCTCTGCCATGCCTCCCCCGAGAACCCTTACGACCGCATCCGGATCAGCGGCCGTGCGGTCCGCTTCGTCGAGGGGCCGGAGGCCGACCGGAACATCGACGAACTCGCCCGCAGCTATCTGGGCACCGACCGCTTCGAGTGGCGTATCCCGGGCGAACAGCGCGTCATGGTCCTCGTCGAGCCCGCCCGGGTGAGCCATGTGATCGGGGTGGAGCCGCTGCCGTCCCGGACCCCGGGAAGCTCCTCCTGAACCCCGGGACCCCGGACCGTTTCACCGCACGCCCTGTCCGGACCTGTTCGCGCGGAACCGGCGCCGGCAGGCGGCGGGGTGGTGCGCGGGGCGTCGTGAAAGCGGCGGCGGAGGTTGACGGCCGAGGAGAGGCCCACCCGGCGGGCGATGGTCTCCACCGGCGGATCCGTCTCCTCCAGCAGCGCCCGGGTGGCGGCGGTCCAGCAGCCCCGCGGCGGCGAGCACGAAGGCGCCCGAGCAGAGGCCGGCGATCCGCGCGCCGCGCCCGTGCGTCCGGCGAGACGGACGCCCGCCGGGCCTGCGCCGGACGGGGCGGACGGAATGCGCGGCGGGGACCGGGGACCGCGGGCGTCCGCGCGGGCAGGCCCGGTCGCATCGCTGCGGACCAAAGAGCGCGGTGCCTGCTGCCCTTTGCGGACGGCACCGCCGCGGGCGGGGGACGTCAGCGGGCTGTGGGAATGCGGATGGTTTCGGCCCAGGGCGGGGGTTCCGGGGCGTCCTGGCCGATGAGGGCGGCGATCAGCCGGGCCGAGACGGGCTCCGGGGGCCAGGGGGTGTAGCCGTCGGTGAGGACGACGACGATGTTCGGCGGATCCTTGGCGGCGAGTGCCTTGCGGATGCCGACGGTCATGTCCGTACCGCCGCCTCCGGCGAGTTCGACCTGGTCGACAGCGGTCACCCGGGCGACGGCGTGGACGTCCGCGTCGCAGGCGAGGACGGTGACCCGGTTGCCGCCGACGCCCACTTCGCGCAGGACGCCGGAGACCTCGGCGAGGGCGGCGGCGAGGGCGTCCTCGCCCATCGAGCCGGAGGTGTCGACAACGACGGCCACCCGGGGCAGGGGCCTGCGCAGGCTGGGCAGTACCACCCGGCCGCCGAGGGCGGGGGTGCGGCGCGAGGGCCGGCGGTAGGTGTAGTCGACCGCGCCGCCCGCCCAGGCCGCGGCTTCGCGGACGGCGCCGGTGAGTGCCTTGCGCCAGTCGACGGTGGGTTCCAGGATCTCTTCGGCCCAGCGCCGCCAGCCCGCCGGGACCGTTCCCCGGGTACGGGTGTGGGCGCGGACGGCCTGTGCGGTGGCCCGGCGCAGGGCCTCGGCCTCCACCGGGCCGAGTCCGGCCGTGCCGGTGGCGGCGGGCTCGCCCAGGTCCCACGGGGCGGGGACGCCGTGGGCGCCGGATCCGCAGTCCGGGGAGTGCGGGGGCGAGGCCGGGAGACTGCGCAGGTACTCCTCGAAGAGCCGGCCGCCCGGCAGCCCGAAGAGCTGCGGTTCCATCCGTCCGGGCGGCAGCCGCAGACCGTCGGCGACGAGATCGTCGTTGATCTCGCAGTCCTGGGCGATATTGACCCGCAGCCGGTCCCGCTGGTCGGCGGCGGGCAGCCGGCCGGCCCGGCCGTGGTGGTCGCGCAGCAGATGGGCCGCCTCGTGGATCCACACCCCGGCCAGCTCCCCGACGGGGGTCGCGTCGACGAAGGCGGGCGCGACGTAGCAGCGCCAGTGCCGGTCCACCGCCATCGTGCTCACCCGTTCCGACGGTACGACGGTGAGGGCGTACAGGGCGGAGGCGAGGTACGGGCGGGCCTCGGCGGCCTGGTAGCGGGCGGCCAGCAGTTTGGCCCGGTCGAGGGCGGCGCCCGGTGCGGGGTTCATGGCGGGGTGGCCGGTCAGCGGGCGCCCGGCAGCGCACCGGCGAGCCGGAGCAGTTCGAGGAAGGCGTCGATACCGGGCGGTATGGGCCACTGCGGTTCGCGCATCGCGGCGAGGTCGCGGGCCGCCCGCGCCGCCACGTCGGGGACTCCGGCGTCCACGGCTTTGGCGAGGACCTCCCAGCCCGCTTCCCAGCGGGGGCGGGTCGGTTCGCTCTGTACGGCGGCGACCACGGCGATGAGGAAAGCCAGTTGGCGGTCGCCGCGTTCGGGCAGGGCGAACGCAGACGGGTCGGCGAGCACCCGGTCGGGGTCGGGCAGGTCCAGATTCTCCAGATAGGCGAGGAGTTCGAGGCCGGGGCCCTCGCCGACGGCGCCCATCAGGGCGGCGGCCTGTGCTTCGCGTCCGGCGCCCGACGCGTATCCGGTGGCGAGCAGCCGCAGCGCCATCTCCCAAGTACGGGGTGAGGGCCAGGCTCGGCCACGGCTCTCGGCGTCCTTCGGCATATGGTGTACGAGGCCGGGACGCGCGGTCAGGAAGCCGCTGACGGCGCCGCGGGCGCGGGCGACCGAGCCGGACACCCGCCCCGGATCCACCGTCGGGAGGGCCGTTGCGGGCCAGGTGCCGGCCATACCGCGGGCCACGGTGCGCGGGTCGTGGACCCAGTCGAGGTGGACGAAGCGGTTGGCGAGCGGCGGGCTGAGGTGCCAGCCGTCGGCGGCGCTGGCGGGCGGATTGGCGGCGGCGACGATCCGCACCGGAGCGGGGAGTGCCAGGCTGCCGACCCGGCGTTCGAGGACGACGCGCAGCAGGGCGGCCTGGACGGCGGGCGGCGCGGAGGACAGTTCGTCGAAGAACAGCAGGCCGTGTCCGGTGCGGGCGAGGCGGACGGCCCAGTCCGGCGGTGCCATCGGTACGCCGGAGGCGGCGGGGTCGTCGCCGACGACGGGGAGTCCGGCGAAGTCGGACGGTTCGTGGACGCTGGCGACGACGGTCTCCAGCCGTACGCCGAGGGCGTCGGCGAGCTGTTCCATGCCGGCGGACTTGCCGATGCCGGGCTCGCCCCAGAGCAGGACGGGCTGGTTCGCCGTCACCGCCAGCGCGAGGGCCTCCAGTTGGGGGGAGGCGGCCGGTTCGGTTCTGGTGGCGCCGAGGCGGGCGTTGAGGGCGTCGGCGGCGGCGAGGGCCGGTGGTACGGGGGCGGAGGGGGCGGTCATGGGTGGACGGCCCCGTCTTCTGCGGCGTCGGCCTCGTCCCAGTCGACGGAGGACGAGCCCCGCTGGTCCATATGGTCGTCGAACCACGCGGCGCCGATGCCCGGGTGCTCCCGCAGGGCGCGGCGGCGCAGCGGGGCCAGGTCGGTCCGCTCGTAGCGGCGGATCGACTGGGCGAGGGACAGCTCCAGCTCGTCGACGACGTCGATCCGGGCGCCGGCCGCGAGCAGGTCCCTGACCAGGTCGGCGGAGCCGCCCTCGTGGACGGCGCTGTGCAGCGGGGTGCGCCGGGCCGCGTCCCTCGCCTCCAGGTCGAGTCCTGCGGCCAGCAGGCGCGGCAGCAGTTCGCGGTGGTCGAGGAGGCGGAGGATGTGCAGCAGTCCGCGGCCCTTGCGGTCGCGGACGTGCGGGTCCGTTCCGGCGTCGAGGAGGGCCGTCACGGCGGGTGTGTCGCCGTGCTGGGCGTGCAGGAAGAGTGCGTTGCGCTCTTCCCGCAGGGCTTTCGGCAGCTGCCCCTTGCCGCTGGTCCAGGCGGCCTGTGCGGCGAAGCAGCCGCTGATGGTGCCGCCGAAGGCGCGCAGCGCAAGTTCGCGCTGCCGTTCCTGTTCGGTGTGCGGGCCCGTCAGTACGCCGTCGCGGGATACGACCTCGTGCCATGCGCTGCCGCAGCGGACCCTGACGGGTCGGGGCAGTCGGGGGGCGGGCGGGCCGGGCACGGGCCCGGCGGACGGGAACAGGGCTGCGGTGACCAGCGGGTGCAGTTCATCGGGCCGGATCCGGCCGGCCCGCAGCAGACCGATGTCGGGCAGCCGCTCCCGGGCGTACAGGGGCAGGCGCGGGCTGCCGTCCTTCACGTCGAGTGGGTGGCCGGTGACGCGCGGCGGGGCGCCGTCGGGGTCGGCCGGGTCCAGCTCGGTCCACAGCCGGGCTCGCCGGCTCCGGGTGAGGAGGAAGCGCGCTCCGCGTCCGGCAAGGGCGAGCAGGCGTATCTCGCGGGCCAGCCGGCTGAGGTCGGGGACGAGGAACGAGGTCGACCCGGCGATATCGGACCGGCGGAGGCCGTGCGGGCCCTCCGGTGGCGGAGTGCCGAGGCCGAGGCCGGTGGCGGCGTACGCCTCCGTGTGCTCGCCGCGTGCCTGGAGGACGGCGACCCACTCCGCGAGGGCGGCCGGGTCGGTGCCGCCGGGGTGCTCGTCCGGGAGTTCCTCGGGGGTGAGGGGTGTGCCGTCGGGGTGGAAGAACGGCAGCCGGCCGTGGGGAGCGGAGTCGGTGCCGCCCGCGCTGCGGCGCAGTTCGCCGCTGCGTCGGGCGTCCCAGAAGCGGCGGGCGGCGGTCCAGTCCTCCGTGAGGTACCGCACTCCGTGGAGGTCGTCTTCACCGGGCTCGACGGCCGGGCCGAAGTGCAGGCGGAGCCGCTGCGGCCCGGCCAGCATCGGGGTGTTCGTCAGCGACAGCACGGGGCCGGGGTCGCCGTAGGCGGCGAGGACGACGCGGCGGCAGCAGGCCAGGGTGGTGTGGCCGCCGAGGGTGCGCGGGAGATGCCAGCGCAGCAGGTCGGGCGCCAGATGCCGCAGGTCGTCGGCGACCCGGGCGGCGATGTCGGTGCCGTAGCGGTCGGCGATCCGCCCGGGGTCGAGATCGTCGGGCACATCGACGGCGGCCACGGCGCAGGCGGTCCGCCAGTCACCGGCTTCCCTGGCCTCCGTGGCCTGTTCGATCATCCAGCGGGGTACGGCGTAGCGGCGGATGCGGGCCCAGGAGGACAGTTCCTCGGGGGTGAGGCCGCCGGGCAGGTCCGGACGGGTGGTCACCGGTACACGCTCCCGATCGCCCGCAGGTCGGGGTGGGCCGGCCGGGCAGGCCGCAGCCGTTCGGCGAAGGACCGCTTGAGGCGGCGGGGTGTGCCGGGGCCGAGGCCCACGTATTCGAGGCGGTGTGCTTCCGGGAGTGCGGCGAGCAGGCTTCTGCCGCCGCGGCCGGTGATACCGGTGTGGCGGAGTTCGAGGCGGCGCAGCGGGCTGCCGGGCAGGGCGGCGGCCAGGGTCCTGGCGCCGTCGTCGCCGGTGGTGTTGCCGGGTGAGCCGAGGCTGCGTTCGGACATCGCCCGGCCGAGGTCGAGGGTGTCGATGCCGTCGAGGGCGTCGGCGAGGGCGCGGGCTCCGGCGGGGCCGATGCCGTTGCCGCCGAGGCCGAGGCGTACGGGCCGGGCCGGGTCGGTGGCGGCGGCCAGCACGGCGGTGCCTTCGTCGCCGAGGTGGTTGGCCGGCAGATACAGCTCGCGGACACCGGCGTCGCGTACGAGGGCGGCCAGGAGCGGGGCGTCGGGGGCGGTCAGTCCGTTGCCGCCGAGGAAGAGCCGTTCGAGCGGGGCGCCGCGGTCCAGGAGGGCATCGAGGAGGATCCGTACGCCCTCGGGACCGATGCCCGAGTTGACGAGGTCGAGGGTGCGCAGCGCACTGTTGCGGCGCAGCAGTACGGCGAGGGTACGGGCGCCGGTCACCGTCACCGGGTTCCGCTTGAGCCACAGGGCGCGCACGGTGGTGTCCTCCGCGAGGGCGTCCGCGAGGGCGGTGACACCGTCCGGGCCGATGCGGTTGCAGCCGAGGTAGAGGGTCCGGATGCCGTGCGGGGTTCCGGTGTCCCGTGCGGCGGTCAGGGCTCCGGCGACGGAGCTGATGCCGTCGTCGCCGAGTGCGTTGGTGCCGAGCAGCAGATGTGCGGCGTGCGGGGAGCGGGCCGCCGCGGGCAGCAGGCGCGCCGCGCCTTCGGGGCCGAGTCCCTGCTTGCACAGGTCCGTCCGGCCGTCGGGGCGGAGGGTACCGAGGGGATACGTCTCGTCCCCGGTGACGGGCCGGGCGTCGGCGAGCCGGGCCAGCAGCGGCGTGAGCAGCGCGGGATCGGCGATGGGCAGATCGGGGTGCTCGATCGCGGGGCAGCGTACGGGCGTTGTCGGCTGGTCCATCACCACTCCACCGGTCCTCCGCCGGGGCCCGGCGTCCGCGTCGATATCAAGGAGGCGCAAGACCGGTCGGATTCGAACCGACGTCCTCCAGCTCGATGCGTGGGCGCGACGACCTCTGCGCTACGGCCTTGCTGCGGATGATCATAGCCATAGGCGTGACGATTTTCGGATCACCGTTTGATTTCTCTGCCCGCCCTCTCTGCCGGGTGCCCGTCGGGGAGGGCGGGCGGGTGTCAGCGCTTCCAGACGGTCGCACGCCAGGTCGTGGCGGAGCCTGCGCCGTCGGTGCCGACGGCGAATCCGGCGACCACTCCGGCGTCGTTGACCGCGAACGCGGCCGCGTAGGGGCCGAGAGGTGTCGGCGGCAGCGGGACGACCGTGCCGTCGGGCTTCCACAGCAGGGCCTTGTCCAGTGCGGGGTTGCCGGCCGGGGGCCAGGCGTACCCGACGGCCGTGCCCCGGTTGTTGACCGCCAGCACCTCCCCGGCCGCTTCCGCCGGATTGGCGAGCACGGTCCGGGTGCCGTCCGCGTTCCAGCGGGCGGTGTCTCCGTACGGGTTCTCCTCCAGCGAAGCCCCCACGGCGGTGCCTGCCCGGTTGACTGCGTATCCCCGCCCGCGTCCGGCGTCGCGGACGGTGCCGTCCGCCGCCCACACCAGGACCCGGTCGTACTCCGTGCTCCCGGCGAGCCGCCCGTGCCCCAGGATCACGCCGTTGTCGGTGATCCGGCTCGTCCGGGCCCCGGCGAACCCCGCCGGGAGCGGCAGCGCGCTTACGGCGCCCGCCGCGTTCCAGCGCACGGGGTGCGCGGGGCCGGTGGTGCCGTCGCGCCGTTCGGTCCACCCGACCGCCGTGCCCGCGTTGTTGACCGACGTCGCGGTGCCGCTGTCGTCGCCCGGGAGCACGGGCAGGTCGGTCCTGCTGCCGTCGGAGCGCCAGCGCAGGGGCCGGGAGCGGTCGTTCTCCCCGGCGGCGTCGCCGACCGCGACCCCGGAGTTGTTGACGGCCGACGCGCTGCCGACGCGGGACCCGGCGGGAAGGGGCAGCCGGGTCGGGGCGGCGCCCGGTGTCCAGCGGACGGGGCGGGTGTCGGGGAGGCTGTGGTAGGAGAGGCCGACCGCCCAGCCGCGGTCGCTGAGCGCGGTAGCGCGGCTGAACCGGTCTCCGGGCAGCGGCGCCAGAGGGGTGTAGCCGGGGCGGCCGGCGTTCCACCGGATCGCGAGCGGTCCGTCGGAGCCCGCCGCATAGTAGTCGCCGACGATCGTGCCGCTGCTGTTCAGGCCTCTGACGAAGCTGTGGAGCCCTCCGGGTGGCATCGGGAGCAGCCGTGAGGCCGGCAGCCTCCCTGCTCCTTCGGGGTCGGCCATCGCCACGGGCGCCGACCCCGGCAGGAGCAGGGCGGTTGCCGCCGCGACGAGCAGGGTCACCGATCGGGACATGCGTAAAAGGGCCATCCGGACGCTCCTGGTCTCTTCGGCGATACGGACGTGCACATTTATGGGCATCTCATCTGTTCCAGGCCAGGCAGGGGTCCCGGACCGCAGCCAAGTCTCCGGGCCCGCACGGCCGGTTGGCGGCCCGATCTCCACAACGACTGAATTCATACACCCGTTCGCCTTGGGGTGCGCCCAAGCGCCCGCCCCGTCCCACGGACAGGCCGGGCCGCCGAGTGACGGCGCCCCAGCAGCGCTTCCACTCCCCCGGCGAAGGACGCGGCCTCCGGCGGGCAAGCGCTCTCGCCCCGCCCGTTCACGGTGTGAGCCCGTGGCGGCTTCCGGCCATCCGTCCGGCACTCCGGGCCCCGGCCGGGCCCTGCGGGCCGGGGCCGGCGGTCAGCCGGTGCGGCCCAGTCCGGCTTCGCGCGCCCGGACGATGGCCTCCGGGCGGCCGGCGGCACCGATCTTCATGAAGATGTTGGAAACGTGGTTGCGTACCGTCTTCTGGCTCAGCGACAGCTTCAGGGCGATCGCCCGGTTGTCGAGACCGCAGGCGACGAGGTCCAGCACCTCGTGCTCCCGCGGGGTCAGCCCGAGCAGCGGCGGCCCGGCGGAACAGGCAGGAAGGCCCACGACCCGGGCGAAGACCCGCTCGGCCGGGCCCGGCCCCAGCAGGAGTTCCCCGTTGGCGACCGCCCGGACCGCCCGCTCCACCTCCGTACCGCTCGCGCTCCGCAACAGATAGCCGAGAGCCCCCGCGCGCAGACAGGCGAACAGCGAGTCGTCGTCCTCCCCCGCCATGACCAGCACGGCCGTCCCCGGCCGCAGGTGCCGCAGCCGCCGGGTGCCGTCGATCCCCGACTCCGTACCGCTGCCCGGACGCAGGTCCATGACCACGACCCGCGGCCCGTGGCGCTCCACCAGCGCGACCGCCTCCGCCACCGAGGCGGCCTCGGCCACCACCGAGAGACCGGGCAGCGGCCCGAGCAGCGCCGCCAGCCCCATCCGGAACACCGGATCGCCGCCTGCGATCACGACCGTGACCTCCGCCGGGGCACCCGCTGCGCCGGGCGGCCCCGCCACCTGCATCCGGCGCGGCGGGGGGCGGCCCACGCCGGTCGCCCGGTCCACCGCCGCCCCCGGCCCCGCCGCCGCCCCCGGTCTCGCCGCCGTCCCCGGTCTCGCCGTCGTCCCCGGTCTCGCCGTCGTCCCCGGTCTCGCCGTCGTCATCGTGCGTGCTCCCCCATCCGGTTCACCCGGTACGGTCCACTACGTCCCCGGGCCACAAGGCAGCGTCCCAGGGGGGCGGCGTCGTGGGCATAGCAGACGTCTGGGGGGTCGGACCGCCGTCCGGAGCCGACGGGGCACCGCGCCGGTACGCCTCCCCGCCCCCGGACTCTCGAACGCGCGAACGTACGGACAACGCCGTCGGCCGGGGACAGCGGCCTGGAATGCGGCCATGGTGCGGTACGGGAGGGGACGGTGCATCCCCGTACCACGGCGCAGGCACCGTTGATCGTTCAACATCCGACGTTGCGATGCAGTTCATGTATCGGACAGCAGCGGCCCCGACACTCGGTCCGGGCCCGTGCCGAACCGTGACCGGGCCCGGATACAGGCACATCAGTGGAGGTCACTCATGGTCAGGCGTCGCGAAATGCTGGGGATGGTCGGGGCGAGCGTCGGAGCGGGAGTGCTGGCGATGGGTACCGCGGAGGCCGCTCCGCGGCACGGGCGGGGGCACGGCAGGCCGTCGCACCGGACGCTCAAGGTCATGCAGTTCAACATCTGGCTGGGCGGCAGCCGGGTGCCGGGCGGCCGGGCGGGTATCGCCGACACCATCGCCGCGGTCGAGCCCGATGTGGTGATGCTCAGCGAGTCGAACCCCGAGCGGGTGGCCCATCTCCTGGCCGATCTCGCCGAGCGCGGGCTGACCTACTTCGACAACGCGAACCCGGTCGACCCCGCGGTGATCTCGCGCTACCCGATTGTCGAGCACGCGTCGTTCCCGTCCTGGTCGAAGGCGGTCGTCTCGGTCCACGGCACCGAGGTCGCGGCCTACTCGGGGCATCTGGAGTACCGCTACTACGTCAACTACCTGCCGCGCGGCTACGGCGGCGGCACACCGTCGCCCCTGGAGACCTCCGAGTACGGCTGGGGCGAGATCCCGACCGGTCCGATCACCGACGTCGGTCTGATCACCCGGCTCAACGCGGCCTCGGGACGTACCAGAGTGACGAGAACGGTGCTGGCGGACGCCGCGAAGGAGCGGGCCAAGGGCCGGCTGACACTGCTGGGCGGCGACTTCAACGAACCCTCCCACCGGGACTGGAACCGCCGGACCCGGAACCTCTTCGACCACAACGGCACCGTCGTCGCCTGGTCGACGACGCAGGCCATCGAGGACGCCGGTTTCCGCGACAGCTACCGTGTGATCCACCCGGACCCCGTCCGCACACCCGGTTTCACCTGGCCGAGCGACAACCCGGGCGCCGACGTCGGCCAGCTCACCTGGGCGCCGAAGGCCGACGAGCGGGACCGGATCGACTTCGTCTTCTACCACCCGGACCGGCGGATCCGGCTGCTCGACAGCGTCATCGTCGGGCCGGCCGGGAGCATCGTACGCAACCAGCGGGTGCGGGAGTCGGGCCGGGACAGGTTCCACGAGCCCACCTGGACCTGGCCGACCGACCACAAGGCCGTCCTCAGCACCTTCCGGCTGACCACACGCTGAGCGGGTACGCGCCCCGGCCGGGGCCGGATCGGGCCGTAGTGGCCACGGCCGTCTCCGGGGTGGTGCCGACTTCCCGGCCGGCACCCGGAAACGAGGTGCGGGCGGTGGCGATCGGCGCGCCGGCCGTCGCCGCGGCCCCTCTGCTGCCGGGTGACACCACCCATGGTCCGCGCCGGCTCGGGGCGGGTCTGCTCGGGCTGGTCCGGCTGCGCGTGCTCGCCGCCCTGGCACCGCTCGGTGCCACCGCGCTCGTCCTGTTCGGGGTCAGCTGTGCTGCGGGGGGAGGCCGAGGGCGAGGTCCGGGGCGAGTGCGCGCAGGAAGTCCGGTGCGTCGAAGATCTCCCCGGCGGGGGCGACGCCGGTAGTTCCGGTGCGGCCGGCCAGGACCCGTTCGAGGGCCTCGGCGACGAGAGGGGCCGTGATGGCGTAGATGTCCTGTCCGCTCGCCGTGGCCCGGCGTTCGGTGCCGCCCCGGCGTACGACCGCGTCGACGACGAAGGTCTGGTCCGAGCGCCCGCCCGGATCGGTGGCGGTCGGGGCCGGTGTGCCGGGGGCGGCGACGTCGCGTACCGCATCGGCGGTCATACAGGTGCTCACGTCGGGGATGGCCAGATGCTGGGCGACGGTGACGACATCGGCCATCGTGAACTCCCCGATCACCTCCTGGACTCCCACCGGTTCCGGGAAGGTCCACCGGAGGGTCGGTGCCTCGTCGGTACGGCGCTCCCACCGTCCCCCGCGGTACCGCAGACGGGCGTTGCCGCGGCGTTCACGGGAGACCGCGCCCGACAGACGGGTGCCTGCGGTGGGGTGCCAGCTGCTGAGCGCATAGGCGATCCGGGCCTCGTCGGCCGCGGTCCAGTCGCCCATCGCCGCGGTCACCAGCAGGTCACCGAGGCCGCCGAAGAAGGCCATGGCCGGGACGATCACCGCGCCCGCTTCCCGGGCCCGGTCCTGGTAGCGGGCGAAGGTGTCCAGGTTGGCCTCCAGTTCGGCGGCCACATCCAGATACGGGATCCTCGCGCGGAGGGCGGCCTCGATGACGGGGCCGGTGGTCGCCGCGAAGGGGCCCGCGCAGTTGATGACCGCCACGGTGCCCGCCAGGGCCCGGTCCAGCGACTCCGTATCCCCGGCCGATGCCACCCGGGCCTCGACACCGTGCTCGTCGGCCAGCTCCTTCAACACCCCCGCGTTACGCCCGGAGACCACCGGGACGAACCCCCGAGCGGCCAGCTCAGCGACCACGAACCGCCCCGTGTGACCGTACGCCCCGAACACCGCAACCAGTCGGCCCGACCCCATGAGACTGCTCCCCTGTACGCGAACGCCCGCTCTACCGCGGCTCGACCGCCCCATCCTGTCCCGGGCACGACACCCCACACGATCGTCGGAAACGACATGGTGCGTACAGTTTCGGACATGCCCGCTGTTGCGCTGGCCGTCACCGACGGCATGCTCCACTACGAACTGGCCGTGGCCGTCGAGGTCTTCGGCGCCGATCTGACCCATATCGTCAGCCCCTGGTACGACTTCTCCGTCTGCGGGAACGGGCCCGTGTCCGTCGACCGCTTCCGTATCGAGCCCGACCACGGACTCGACCACCTCGTACACGCCGACACGGTGATCGTCCCCGGCTGGGCGGACACCGACCGCGAACCGCCCGGCGAACTCGTGCAGGCGGTACGCGCCGCCCATGAGGCCGGTGCCCGCGTGGCCTCCCTGTGCACCGGCGCGTTCGTCCTGGGCGCGGCCGGACTGCTCGACGGCCGGCGTGCCACCACCCACTGGGGCCACACCGGGGAACTGGCCCGGCGCCACCCGGCGGCCGCGGTCGATCCGGACGTCCTCTACGTCGACAACGGCGACGTTCTCACCTCCGCGGGCAAAGCCGCCGCCATGGACCTGTGCCTGCATCTCGTCCGGCTCGACCACGGTTCGGCCAACGCGAACAGGATCGCCCGCCGTCTGGTCGTCCCGCCCCACCGCGACGGCGGACAGGCCCAGTTCATCGCCACGCCCCTGCCCGAGCCCGGGAACCACCCTCTGGACGGTCTCTTCCCCTGGGCGCTGGAGCGACTGGACCAACCGCTGACCGTGGAAGACCTGGCCCGCCGGGCCCGGATGAGTTCGCGCCATCTCGCCCGGCACTTCAAACAGCTCACGGGCACCACACCACTGCACTGGCTCCACACCCAGCGCATCCGTCATGCGCAAGAACTCCTGGAGACCACCAACGCCACCGTCGACACCATCGCCACGGCCACCGGTATGGGTACCGCCACCACGCTGCGGCGCCATTTCCACCGCACCGTCGGCGTCCCACCGGACACCTATCGCCGCACCTTCCGCCCCTGAGCACCGTGCCGCGGAGCGGGCCCGAGGCGCAAATCCCCGTCCCGTGCGGACCGGTCCGCGCCGGGCCCGTACGGACGCCACGGCCTGCGAGGGGGTGGGGAGCGGGGGGCGGTCAGGGCACCAGGACCAGCCGACCGCGGAGCCCGCCCGCCGCCAGTCTGCGGTGTGCTGCGGCGACCTCGTCCAGCGGCATGACGTCCGCGACCCGCAGCCGGAGCCCGGCGGCGGCCAGTGCGGCGAGGCGGGGGCCGTCGGCGCGGATCCATACGTTGGCCACCCGGATGCCCCGCAGGGGTGGCGGGGCGTTGCCCAGGACGCCGACGAGGGAGCCTCCGCCGCGGACCGCGTCCAGTGCGGGTATGCCGACGGACGCCGCGTCGACGGCGGCGTGTACGCCACCGGGGACCAGACGGCGCACGGCTGCGGGGAGTTCCGCGGTACGCGGTACGAAGTGTTCCGCGCCGAGGTCGCGTACGAGTTCCTCGTCGCCGGTTCCCGCGACGGCGACCACGCGTACGCCGGCCGAGGCGGCGAGCTGCACGGTGTAGCCGCCGACGGCTCCCGCCGCTCCGGTGACCAGCAGGGTGTCGCCGGGTCTGGTGCCGGCGGTATCGAGTGCCTGGGCGGCGGTGAGCCCGCCGAGGGGCAGGGTCGCGGCGGCCACCGGGTCGGTTCCGGCGGGTACGGCGGCGATCGCGTCCGCGTCCAGTACGGCGTATTCGGCCTGGGTCTTGGCGGACAGGGGCAGCCGGTCGCAGAGACCGATCACCGTATCGCCGCGGCGGAGTCCGGAGACACCGGGGCCGAGGACGTCGACGGTACCGGCGACGTCCCAGCCGAGGCCGACGACATCGCGCCGCGGAAGCAGGCCGGCCGCGGTGAGTGCGCCGGAACGGGTCTGGACGTCCACGGGGTTGACCGTCGCGGCGGCGACCCGGACGAGGACCTGGCCGGGGCCCGGACGCGGCACCGGGATCCGGGCCACTTCGAGGACTTCCGGGCCGCCGAAGGAACGGACGATGACAGCTCTCATGTCCGCGAACCTAGAGGGCGTTACTCTCCATCAGGAAGTACGCACTCCGGAGTGCGTACCGGACCCGGGAGTGTGCCATGGCGACCCGTACCGCCGCCCAGCGCCGCCTTGAGGAGCGGGCCGCCTACGATGCCTATCTGGCCACCTGCCCGGCACGGGAACTGCTGGACCGGCTCAGCGACAAGTGGGTGAGTCTGGTGCTGACCGCGCTGGCCGGGGGGCCGCTGCGGTACAGCGACCTGAACCGGACCATCGCCGGGGTCAGCCAGAAGATGCTCACCCAGACGCTGCGCGCCCTCGAACGCGACGGTCTGCTCACCAGGACGGTGACCGCGTCGGTGCCGGTGCGGGTGGACTACCGGCTGACCCCGCTCGGCCGCAGCCTGCTGCCGGTGATGGCCGCCGTCAAGGCCTGGGCCGAGGACCATATCGAGGAGGTCCGGACCGCCCGTCTCGCCTACGACCGGGATGCGGCGGAGCCTCCCGTGTCCCCTCCTTGAGGTCCGCGGACCCCCTCGGCACCGGCGCGCCCCGATATCAGTGGTGTGCCGGATCCTCAGCGCGCTCCAGATAGACCCATGCGCGGATGCCGGAGCGGAGTGTCACCTCGCGGCGGGCGTAGTCGTCGACCTCGTACGCGTCCGCCATCGCCAGTTCGGCGTCGCTGACCGCGAATACCTGGCCCTCCACACGGTCTTCGGGGTCCGGTGAACGGACGACCATGGGATGACGGTCGGTGCCGCTGGCCCGGATCACATCCGGGTCGGTGATCAGGAGGATCGTGGTGCGGTGGCCGGGCAGCGCGTCGGGGGTGCCGTGGAGCAGGCGGCCGAACTGCGAGAGCTGGACCTCGGGCAGTTGCAGGGTGCCGTACGAGAAGAGGTGGTGGGCGGCCCGGTCGGGCACGGTCGGATCAGCCATGGGACACAGTCTCCTCCAGCGCGCCGGGACGATCGGCGGTGGGGGGCGTGCCCGCCGCTGTCACACACCCTTCAGGAGTCGGCACAACCCTTGCCGATCACACGGTGGCCGTTCCGGTTCTCACCCGGGAGTCGTGTGCCGCAGGATGCGCTCGATGTCCCACGCGTGGTGGTGTCCGTCGTGGGCGTTGTTACGTGCGACATCCGAGCCACCGTGTGCAGTCCGGCACCGGCCGGCGAACCGGCAGCGCCGAGCAGGGCCCGAGCCGGGCCATGTCGTCCACAAGACCGGTCCGTGAACCGGTCCATGGGCTCCTTCGCGGACTCGTTCGCTCACCGGGCGAGGCGGCCGAGGAGCGCGGAGGCTGCCGCGATGCCGACGGCCGCGGCGAAGGCGAGTACCCCGAAGTCGAGCGGGAGATGGGCGGGGGTGCCGATGAGCAGGCCGCGCAGGGCGTCGACCTCGTAACTGAGCGGATTGGCCTTCGCCACCGCCTGGAGCCAGCCCGGCATCAGTGCCACGGGGTAAAGGGCGTTGGAGGCGAAGAACAGCGGCATGGTGATCGCCTGGCCGATGCCCATCAGCCGGTCGCGGGTCAGGACGATACCGGCGATGCTCATCGACAGACAGGAGAAGAAGGCCGATCCGAGGACGACGACGAGGGCCACGCCCAGCAGCTTCAGCGGGTTCCAGGTGAGGGCCACGCCGAGCAGGGCGGCGATGACGACCACGACGGCTGCCTGGATCACGGCCTTGACACCGGCGGCGAAGGCCTTGCCGGTGACCAGGGCGGCCCGCGGGGTGGGGGTGACCAGGAGTTTGCTGAGCACTCCGGCGTCCCGCTCCCAGATGATCTGGATGCCGTAGAAGATGGCGATGAACATCGCCGACTGGGCGATGATCCCGGGCGCCAGGAAGTCGAGGTAGGGGACATTCCCCGTCGGTATCGCGTGGATGCGGGTGAAGGTCTCACCGAAGATCAGCAGCCACAGGGCGGGCTGGATGGCCCGGGTGTACAGCTCGGTGCGGTCGTGGCGCAGCTTCTCCACCTCGACCGCGCACATGGCGGCGACCCGGGAGAAGACCACGAGAAGGCCGGTGCGGGCGGGCGGCGCGGTACGGGCCCCGAGGCCGTCGGCGGTTCCCGCGCTCCCGCCGAGTGCGGTGACCGTGTCAGCCGAGCCGGGAGGCCGTGCGGCGGGTGCTGCGCACATCACGGAACTCCCCTCCTTCGTCGTCGAGGCTGCCGCCCGCGTGGTGGCGGAAGACGTCCTCCAGGGTGGGCCGGACCAGGCCGGTGGCGGTGGCCAGGCCGGCCTTGAGTTCGGCGGGCGTTCCCAGAGCGCGGATGCGACCCAGGTGCATGAGGGCGACCCGGTCGCAGTAGCGGTCGGCCTCCTCCATCGCGTGGGTGGTGACCAGGACGGTCATCCCGGTGGCGTGCCGCACTTCGGCGAGCCGCTGCCACACGCTGGTACGGGCGATGGGGTCCAGCCCGATGGTGGGTTCGTCGAGGATCAGCAAGCGGGGGGCGCTGACCAGGGCCTGGGCGAGTTCGAGGCGGCGGACCATACCGCCGGAGTAGGTGGCGGCCAGCCGGTGCGCGGCGTCGGTGAGGCCGACGGCGGCGAGGGCCCGGTCGACCCGGGCGGCCCGTTCGCGGCGAGGTACGTCGTACACCCGGGCGAAGAGCATCACGTTCTCCCGGCCGTTGAGAGCGGCGTCGGCGGAGAGCTGCTGAGGGACATAGCCGAGGAGCCGGCGTACCCGCATCCGCTCGCGCCGCACGTCGTGGCCGAAGACGCGGACCATGCCGGAGGGGACGGGAAGCAAGGTGGTGATCGCCCGGATGGTGGTGGTCTTGCCCGCGCCGTTGGGCCCGAGGAGGCCGAAGACCTCGCCGGGGGCGACGTCGAAGTCGACGCCGTCGACCGCGAGGGTGGCACCGAACCGGTAGGCGAGGCCCGTGCAGGCGATCGCCGGCCCGGCCGGGCCGGCGGGCTCCCCGGGGTGGGCGGCGCGGGTGGCGGGGGTCGGGGTCATGGCTCAGAGCACCTCCTCGTGGAGCCGCGCGGCCAGTGTGCGCAGCGCGGGCAGGGCCGCCACGAGGGCGGCGCGGTCGACGGTGGGGAGCTGGTCGAACCGGTCGGTCAGCAGGGCCGCGCGGTGGTCCTCCCAGGCCCGGAGGCGGCGGTCGGCCTCGGGGGTGACGGTGAGGAGGGCCGCCCGGCGGTCACGGGGGTCCGGTTCGCGGACCAGGAGGCCGACGGCGGCGAGCTGGCGTACGAGGGTGGAGACCGAGTTGCCCGCGAGCCGCAGTTCCCGGGCGGCGGCGGAGACCCGGATGCCGGGGCGCTCGGAGACGAGGCGGAGCAGTTCGGCCTGGGCGCCCAGCAGGTACGGGCCGTGCAGGGACTCGCGCACCTGGCGGCGGACCAGCCGGTTGATACCGGCGAGCAGTGCGCCCAGCTCGACCGCGGAATCGGTTCCGGGCCTGCGACCCATGACCGGCCTCCTCACCTCACCCACACCCGATATTTCACTTATATCCATATTAGCTCTGCTACAGAGGGAATGCCGGTCCCGAGAGGAGGGGCTTACGCCCCGGCGGCACTGCGCCGGACGACCGACGGCTCGGGCGGCCGCGCCTTCCGGAGCGGAAGGATCCCCTTGAGGGCGACACATGGAGCTGCGGCCCGTAACCGAGAGTCGTGCCGCAGCGGAAGGCAAGCGGTCTCGACAGCGGCACGACGACCCGTCCTTGCACGCAGGGGCGTCGAGCCGGCTCACACCCGCTCCCGGACCGTCTGCCCCGCCCCCGGAGGGCACGGGGCACTGCGGCAGAACCCGGGGGGACGGCGCGATCAGTGATGGTGACGCCTGCCATCACGGCCGCGTATTGGACTCGTGCGGGCCGATGGGCGGAGGCTGTGACAGGCCGCCGGTTCCGGTAGGCCCCGCGATCGCCGGGCGCCGCGGCCCGCGCCCGGCCCACGAACACCACCCGCCGATGACCGGTGCAGCAGACGGCCTCCAACCCCCTGAACGGCGAGCACGGCCTGCGCGACGCCCGTCCCGGCACCCCCGCCGACACGGACCCGACACGGACCCGACAGGGGTTCTCGGCACGTTCGCGCGGGAGTTGAAGAAGGCGCAATACAGCACTCCCCAGGGCGCCGAGGCCGCCCGGGACGGGCGCCCACCGGATACGGCCGCGTCCCGTGCGGACCGGCCTCTTGCCTTCGGCGGCCCAGTTGAAGAAAATCCTTTCAGTAGGTTTCTGCAAGATCTTGCATAATCGCGTCATGACGTACCACCGTCCGCGGGCCCGATGTGCTCCGACGTCGGGCTCCTTCCCGCAAGGAAAGGACAAGTCCATGTCGTTACTGAGGAAGACCGGGCAGCGCCTGGCCGCGGCAGGTGCCGTGGGAGCCCTGGCCGCTTCGGCGAGTCTGGTGATGAACACACCCCCGGCGGCCGCCGCTCCGGCCCCCGCGCTGGCCGGCGTCTTCATCTACGCCAACCCCAACTACTCGATCCCGGTGTACCCGAGCGGTGCGCCTGTGCAGGTCGCGAATCTCAGCGGCCCCGCGCAGGACAGCACCTCCTCCATAGGCAACAGCACAAACCTCCGTATGTGCTTCTACGAGCACGGGAACTACGGCGGTCTTGAGTTCAGGATCGGCCCCGGCGAGTGGTGGGCCACGCTCCCCGGGTGGATCAACGACAGGATCTCGTCCTACCGGCCCTGCTGAGGAAGCGGAATCGGCTCTCGCGACGCCGGTCCCCGTGACCCGGGTGTGGTCACGGGGACCGTGAGCGGCGGCGGCCGGCCGGGAGGAGGGCCGGCACCACCGCCCGCCGGACAGGTGGCCGATAAATCAGTTGCCACTGCTCCGGGAGGTGTTGTTAGTCTCGCCGAGTTCGTCGAACTGCTCTGGGCCCACTGCGCCCTGGAAGAGGGATTTTTATGTTTCGGCCCGCGCCGAGCGCGCCTCGCCGCACCGTCTAACCGTCCGCTGCCCTGACGTCGTCCTCGCCGGACGACGGACCGGACGTGAACCTCCGGTGCGCTGAACCAGCCCACGCCTCCCCGCCTGCGTCCATATCGCGGTCGGCGAGTGGGCCTCTTCGCCGAGCCGCTCGGCCTGCTCTTGCTGTCATGACGGACTTCTCAGCAAGGAGCACCCGAGTGTCCAGTACCCCAAGGACTCTCCCACCCCTTCCGCACGCCTTCCCGACCGGCATGTCCATCCACCCGCGGGCAACTCGCCGGGAGCTGCCATGCGCCCGATGACCAGGGACGAGGTACGCGGCGCGATCGTGAACCCGGACGGAACCGGCAACAAGGTTCGGTTGCCCACCTGGTTCGACGACGTCCGGTGGGACCGAATCGACTACCTCGGATGGCGGGACCTGCGCTCGCCGCAGCGTGCCTACCTCGTCGCCGAGGCCGACGGCCAGGCGTTGGGGGTGCTGCTGCGGCAGGCCCCGAACGACGCGGCACACGGCTCGCGCGCCATGATGTGCGACCTGTGCCGGTTCACCCGCCGGTTCAACGAGATCTCACTCTTCACCGCACGGCTCCCGTCCCGGGACAAGCGCAAACGCCTGAACACGGTGGGCCTTCTCCTCTGCACCGATCTCGACTGCGCGGTCAAGCTGCACAGCAAACCGATCCGCGGGCCTTTCGACCCTCCGGTCGAGGAAATGGTGGAGCAACGCCGTGCGGGCATGCGCTCCCGCACGATCACCTTCATCCATTCGGTGTCCGAAGGGGAACGAACCGTTCGGCAGAGCAGGTGATGGGGTTACCCATGGGGTGGCGCCGGCCTGTCCTCTGCCGTCGCGGCCGAGGACGGCCGCCCACCCCTCGGGGCCGAGCCCGCTCCCGGCTCGGCCCCGTGCCACGGGCCGGACCGCACCGTCCCGTAGTGCAAGGAGGGGGTGGACGTCGGGTTCAGGATGCGTCGCGGTCTGCTGCGGCGGCCCAGCGGCAGTGGCTGGGATCCGGGTCGTAAACGGCTGCAGCCATCAGGGCAACGAACAGCTGCTCAGGCAGACTTGCGCGTTCGAGCAAAGGCTTGCGCACCGCATGGGCGAGGCAGCCGCGGGCATGATGGAATTCCCGGTATGACAGATTGGCCGCGACTCAGCCACGCCTACGGCTCTGCCGAAGACATACCCGCCCTGCTGGCACGCATCGCGTCCGAGCCCGAGTCAGACCTCTGGAACGACCTTTGGTCGGCACTGTGCCATCAGGGCAGCGTCTACTCGGCCAGTTTCGCAGCGCTGCCCTGGCTGGCCGGCATGGCCGAGAACGAAGACCGGGGACAAGCCGTTAACGCCCTGGGTCTGGCGGGGGCCATCATGGCGCGCGCCGAGCAGCCGCATGGAGCGGGCGATGTCCGCGCACAGCACTCGGCGGAGATCGCGACCCTGCTGGCATCGGTGAACCGCCGTCTCCGGACCGCGACCGATCCCACCGAGTACATCGACCTTCTGGAGTCCATGCTCGGCTTCGAGGGCGTCGCGGGATGGAGCGAGGATCTGGCTTGGGGAATCGGGAACGAGGAATACGAGATCTCCTGTCCCGGATGTGAATCGAACCTGTTCATCGCCCTTGGTGAAAGAGGGTTCTTCTGCACCAGCGAGGACTACGCCCTGTCGGACGACACCATCGAAACCCGCCCGCTCCGGCCGACGCGCCCGGCAGACCTGGAAGGCATCGGCACGCGTCTCCACGGCATCGCACTCAACGACGGCCGGCACGAAGTCGCTCATGTGCTGACCTATGTCTTCGGGAACGCCACCTGCCCGGACTGCGAAACCGACTTCTCGGTCGCCGACCGGATCGGCGCCGACTGGGCGAGCACACAGTAGTCCCGTAGCCCGAGACCCCCGGGCACCCGCATCCCCCGAAAACGCAGGGTCATTCTGCACAGAGCTTCGGTCCTTCCCCCGCAGAGGGACGCCCGGAGCAGGACGACGCCGATGCCGACGCGCGTTACCCCGTCACGCGGGCCGGAGCCCGGCCGGACGAACCGACCCGGTGTGGGCCCGTGACAGCGGCGCTCAGAACCAGTGCAGGCAGTGCGGGGGGCCTTCGGTACGGAACAGCGCGTCCGCCGCGGCGGCGGCGCCCGGACGGCAGGCCCGGACGTGTCCCGCCCGGACGAGCGTACTGGGGGCGATACCGCCCAGATAGAGGGAGCCCAGGTCGCGCACGTCCAGCGACAGGTCGGGGTGCCGGCCGGTGGGGACACAGGACGCTCTGCCCTCGCGGACCGTCAGCAGATAGCGGTCGTGCTCGCCGAGGAACGGATCGTCCACGTCGAGGACGAGGTCGCCGTCCGTGACCCAGCCGCGTGCTGTCAGGGCGCGAGGGACATCGAGGAGACGCACCCACAGCCAGTCTGCGTGATCCCCGACCTCGCCGGCCCGGAGGTCCGCGAGCTGCCAGCGCAGCGGGTGCTCGGGCGGGATGTGCCGGAACACGACCTGTGAGACCAGGTCGTGGCCGAGGACGAACCGGGCCAGGGACGTGAAGGCCGCGTCATCGGTGGCGATGGTCTCGTCTACCGTCAGGGTGCCGCCCTCACCGATCGAGTAGCCGGCGTACCCGTCCGCCACCCCGTCGGCGTCTCGGTGGACCGCGATGTAACGCGGTGCCGAGGAGACCGGCGCCTGCCCCGCTCCCAACGCCCACCAGCGGTGCGGCCGGGACAGCGCGCCGGGCTGGGCGCGGCGGTAGCGGTCGTACACCGCTTCGAGGATTCCGCCGCACGCGGAACGCCGCATCACCTCGACCGTGCCGCTGTCCGCATCGGCCGGCGCAGGCGACCGGGGCGCCGTGAGGGCGGCTCGGTGACGCGGCACCGTCAGCCGGGTGGTGAAAGTCGCCGGTCCGTAGCCGAACCGGCCGTAGATCGGAGCCTCGGAAGCCAGCAGCACCGAGAGGAACTCCCCCCGCGCCCGCACCTCGGAGAGCTGCCGCCGCATCAACGCGCTGAGCACGCCGCGCCGCCGGTGCGAGGGCAGGACCCCGACCGCGCTCACCCCGGTGACGGGGGCGATGTGCCGGCCGGGCAGGGTGAGTTCGAAGGAGTACGCGGCTGCGGTGCCCACGGGCCGGCCGTCCTCGGACAGGGCGAGCAGACCGCGGTCCATCTCCAGCGCCGACCACCACTGTCCGGCCTCCGCGGCAGGGGCTCCGGGGAAGCGCCCGAACGCCGTGTGGATCGTGTCGACGAAGACCTCCAGGTCCTCGTCGGCCGTGGGTCGAATCTCCATCGCTGTCGTCTCCTTCCCGTAGCACCGGCAGAGTGGATCATGGTGTTCGTTCATGAGCGCGCGTCCCGCTCCTGCGGACGGCCGATGGTCACCGCACCGCGGAAGCCCTCCGGCGAGAGGACCGACATCAGGTCGAGCGACGAGTCGGGCACCGGCAGGAGATGGGCGTCGACCCAGGTGTCACCCGTCGTCGCGTTGGCCCACGGATCCTCGATCACGATGGCACCGGATACGGCGCCGTGACAGAGCACCCAGTGCGGCACGTCGAACCCCTGCATCCCGGCGAGCGACAGCAGGAGCAGTACCTGCTCGCGCCGGCCGATCGAGTCCCGGACTGCGCTCAGGGAGAGACGGTCCGGGTCCACGGGGACTCCGGTGCGCTCCGCGTCCTCCCTGGAGGCGCGCTGGAGCAGGGCCCGCCACTCCCGGTCCTTCTCCGGATAGTGGTCGAGCAGCACCGGCCCGTCCGAGTCCAGATGGACCCTGACCGGGGTTGAGGGCCGGGCCCGGTGTACGGCGACGCCCAGCCCGACGGGCTCGCACGCGAGGAAGTTGGTGGCGTCGCGCCACAGCGTCAGCTCCGCCTGCCGGTCGAGCGCCTGCCACTTCACCGTACCGGCATGTGCTCGGGCGACCAGGGCGGTGACGGCTCCGCAGGTGAAGTGCGTGGTCTGCCCGTAGTACAGAGGTGTGGTCGTGACGCCTTCGCGCAGCCAGCGGACGTAGCCGGCAGCCGGTCCGGCCGCGCCCTCCGGCTGCGTCAGCGGGGACCTCAACCCGGTGAATCCGGTGGCGGCGACGTCCTCGGCGTGTGCCGTCCACCCCTCCCACTTGACCTGTGCGAGCCCTTCGCGGTCCGCGAGGGTGACGACCGCCTCCACGGCCGCCCGCACGTCGCCGACGGCGTCGACGATTTTCAGATAGGCCGTGTGCGGGCGTGCTGTCACGAGCGCCGCAGCGGTCCACTCCTCGCCCTCGCCGCCGGGAACGGCCACGAGACGAGGCGCGTGGGCGGAGCGGTCGACGGCACGCCAGCGCCCCGACACCTCGTCACCGACGAGCGGCACCAGCCCGGACGGCAGGGCATCGGGCTCGTAGGGGACGACGAGGCTTTCCACGGGGCGCTCGGGCGCGGTGGGCCGCTCGGGCGGTTCCTGGCGGGGCGGCATCCGGTACTCCTGGCGGGGCGGCGGGGACGAGGGGCACAGAGGGAGGGGAGGGGCGAGGCGGTGGACCTGTTCCCCCTGGCGTGGGGTCATGCGCGGGACTTCCGGAGCACCCATACGAAGTACGGTCCGCCGACCAGCGCGATCATGAGGCCTGCCGGCACTTGGGCGGGGGCGACGACGGTACGGCCGAGGGCGTCCGCCACACACACCAGCAGGCCGCCGAGCAGCATCGCGACCGGGATCGAACGGCCGTGACGGGCGCCCACCAGGGAACGGGCGAGGTGCGGTGCGACGAGCCCCACGAAGCCGACGACTCCGACGGCGACCACGCTGAGCGCCGCGAGCACCGCGGCGATCGCCAGGGCGGTGAAGCGGGTGCGTTCCACCCCGACCCCGACGATACGCGGGGTGTCCTCGTCGACGGCGAGCAGATCGAGCCGGCCGCGCATGGACAGCAGAACGGGAAGGGCGAGCGCCAGGCCCATCGCGACCGGGAGGACGTCGGGGAAGGTCCGGCCGTAGGTGGTACCGGACAGCCAGGTGAAGATGCGGGGCGTGTTGTACGGGTCGGCGCGCAGCAGCAGGAAGGTGGTGACCGCGCTGAGGCCGTACCCCGTGCCGATGCCGATCAGTACGAACCGGTCGGGCAGGAATCCACCGCGCCGGGCCAGTAGGGCGATCACCGCGAACGTGATCAGTCCGGCCGCGACCGCCACCACGACGAGGACCGTCCGCCCGCCGGACAGCCCCGAGGTCGCGACGCTCGCCGCGCCGAGACCGGCGCCCGCCGTGATGCCGAGCACCCCGGGCTCCGCCAGAGGATTGCGTACCGAACTCTGTACGACGGAACCTGCCAGTCCGAGCGCCGCACCGGCCACGATCGCAGCGGTCACACGCGGGACCCGGTCGTCCAGCGCCTGGCCCACCAGGTCCGGAGCCGTGCCCTGGAGCCAGAGGACGATGTCCCCGATCCGCAGCCACAGGCTCCCCGCGAGGACGGCCGTGAGGGCCGCTCCGGCGAGCAGCGTCACAGCACCGGCCGTGACGAGGAGGAACGCGCGGCGCGAGCGTACGGCGACCCTCGCGCGCGGAGGCTGCCGGATCTGCCCCGTATCACGCATTCTCAGGGCGAGGACCACGATGACGGCGGAGCCGAGCAGTGCGGTCGGCACGCCGGTGGGGATGGAAGCGGCCCCGTCCGCCCCCTGGACGGCACGCAGGGCCGCGTCCGCGAGCAGGATGAGCAGCGCGCCGAGCAGCCCGGCCGCGGGGATCAGGAACAGGTGCCGGCGCAAGGCGTGGACACGTCCCGCGATCAGCCGGGCGAGGACGGGGGCGCCGAGACCGACGAAGCCGATCGGACCCGCCAGGGTCACCGCCGTGCTGGTCAGCAGTACCGCGCAGATCACGGCGGTCACCCGGGTGGTCCGGATCGGCACGCCGAGGGTCGACGCGGCATCGTCGCCCAGGTGCATCACGTCCAGCCGTCGGGACAGTGCCAGGGCCAGGCACAGCGTCACGGCGACGAGGGGGGCGGCGCGTACCGACGCGTCGATGTTCAGCTGCGCCAGCGAGCCGCTCCCCCAGGCGAAGAGTCCGGTCGTGTTCTGGTCGAACAGGATGAGGAACGTCCCGGTCGCCGCGTCCAGGGCCAGGGCCGTCGCCGATCCGGCGAGGACGAGGCGGGTGCCCGCGGTGCCCGCGGCTCGGCCCGAGAGGAGCAGTACGAGTGCCGCCGCGACGAGGCCTCCCGCGAAGGCGACGGCGCCCGACGCCCACAGCGGAACGGTCAGGCCGAGGGCGGCGACGAGCGCGAGGGTGAAGTAGGCCCCGGAGGTGACCGCGAGGGTGTCCGGTGAGGCGAGCGGGTTCCGGGTGACGGACTGGAGCAGCGCGCCCGCGCAGCCGAGGGCGAAGCCGACGGCGACGCCCGCGAACAGCCGCGGCAGGCGCGAGCCGGTGAGGATCTCGCCGACGGGTGCCCCGTGGGCGCTGTCACCCCTCCCGGCGAGATGGCGCACCAGGTCGCCGACGCCGACGCCCGACGTCCCCTGGGTCAGATGCCAGGCGCCGACGAGCAGGGTCGCGATGAGGAGGAGTGCCAGGACGGCCGCCCCGGCGGGGCCGCCGCCGAGACCGGCGCGTGGCGGCGGCCCCGTATCGGGGGCCACCGCGCGTACTGCGCTCACTTCTTGTCGAGTACGTCGACGTAGGCGTCGATCGCCTGCGCGCAGGAGCGCGGACCGCCGGCGCCCCAGACCCCCGCCGGGAACGCGTGGGCGCGGCCGTCCTTCACCGCGGGGAGCTTCTTCCAGATCGGGTTCTTGCGCAGCGCCGCGACGTAACCGTCCGCGCCGTCGTCGTGCGCGTAGAAGAGATTGGCGTCGCCCACGGAGGTGAGCCCCTCGACATCGGTCTGGGCCAGGCCGTAGGCGGCGTCCACGCCCCCGCTGCCGTGCTTCTTGTTGACGTCGTTGGTCCACGCCGGGGTCATGCCGAGTTCCTTGCCGATCTCGGTGAACAGGGCACCGTCCGCGTAGGGGCGTACGGTCAGGTTGCCGCCCTGGAGCCAGCCGTCGAAGAACAGGAAGTCCTTGGTCGGCAGGTTCGCGTCGGCGACCCGCTGCTTCGCCGTCGCGAGGTGCTGGTCGAACTCCTTGAGCACCTGGTCCGCCCGGTCCGTGCGCCCGGTCGCCTCGCCGATCATGCTGAACACCTTCCGCATGTTCCCGATCGGGTCCTTCGGGTCCGCCCCCCGGGTGGCCATCACGGGAACGCCCCGCTTCTCCAGCTTCTTGATCATCTCGTCCTTCGCGTCGAAGGCCTCCACGACGATGAGATCGGGCTCGGCCCCGTAGAGGGTGTCGAGATCGGGCTCCTCCCGGGTGCCGATGTCCGTCACACCGGCGGGCAGCTTCTCGGCGCTGGTCCAGGTGCGGTATCCCTTGGCGTCGGAGACCGCGGTGGGGGTGATGCAGAGGGTCAGCGCGTCTTCGACCTGCTGCCATTCGAGGACCGCGATCCGCTTGGCGGGCTTGGCGAGATCTATTTGGCGGCCGACGCCGTCCTTGAAGGAGACCGGCTTCGTCGAGGTGGTCGTGGTGTCCTGGGCGCAGTCCTTCGACGCGGGGGACGCGTCGGTGCCGCTGCCGGCCGTCGCCTTGTCGACGTCGGTCGTTCCGCAGGCGGTCACCGCGAGCAGCGCGAGTCCGGTCGAGGCTGACAGCACCAGGCGACGGGCACGGTTCATGGGGATTCCTCTTTCGCGGGTGATGAGGGTGGTGAGGGTGATGACGGCGACGCGGAGAGGGCGCGTCGGTGTCTTCGGGGGCGGCTCGCCGCGGGGAACCGGCCGGTGCGGCGTTCCGGGAGGCGCGCCTCCGTGTTCAGGAGAGGTGACGTCCGAGCGGATCGATACGGAGCCGCCCCGTCCGGGGGTCGACGTCCACCTCGACGCGGATGTCGTAGACCTCGCCGATGTTCTCGGCGGTGAGGACATCGGCCGGTGCGCCGGCCGCGTACACCCGGCCCGAGCGCATGAGGACGACGGTGTCCGCGATCCGGGAGGCCTGATCGAGGTCGTGCAGGACGATCCCGACCGCGATGCCGTGCTCCTCGACGAGGTCCCGGACCAGATCGAGCGTCTCGAACTGGTAGCGCAGGTCGAGGTGGTTGGTCGGCTCGTCGAGCAGGACGACGCCGGTGTCCTGGGCCAGACAGGCCGCGAGCCAGACCCGTTGCATCTCCCCGCCGGAGAGTTCTCCGACCTGCCGTCCGGCCATGTCCCGTACTCCGGTGACCCGCATGGCGCGGTCGACGGCGCTCCGGTCCTCGGCGCTCGTTCCGGCGAAGCCGCGCCGGTAGGGATGGCGCCCGAACGCGACGACCTCCGCGACCGTCAGCCCCTGGGGAACGGGCCTCGCCTGGGAGAAGAGCGTGACCTCGCGTGCGAAGTCCCGGGAGCTGAGCAGAGCCACGTCGCGCTCGGGCTCTCCCCCGACGCCGCCGAGCGTCACCCGGCCGGCGTCCACCCGGTGCAGTCGGGACAGGGCGCGCAGCAGCGTGGACTTCCCACTGCCGTTCGGCCCCACCAGGGCGGTCGCCCGGCCGGGTGCCAGGGCGACCGAGACACTGTGCACGACAGGTTTGCCGTCGTAGCGCAGCAGCAGGTCGTGCCCGGTGAGCGCGGCCGGCGGAGCGGCGGCGGGGGTGGCCGCGGGCTTCCCGGCAGACCGGAAGAGACTTGTGAACACGGAGTTGTCCGGACGGTCGGAGGGGCGGGGACTGCGGCAACCTCTGTCCGGTGTCACCGGGCAGGCCGCGCGCTCGCCCGTGCACGGCAGCGCCGCACCCGGAGAACAGCAACTAAGGGTTACCTAACTCGGTGAACCATATATTCCGCTTGCTGTGGCGACAATCCGGAGTTCTGGTCACGCGATACGGAATTCCGGACATGCCCTGGCGGGCCGGCCGCCGCATCGGCGAAAGCGCCCGGTGTGGTCCCCATGACCCGCCGGAAGGCGACGATGAAAGAGCTGGGCTGCGCATAGCCGAGCACCTCGGAAACCGTTGTCACGTCGATGCCGTCGGCGAGGAGCATCAGCGCCCGGTGCACCCGCAGCATCTGGCGCCACTGGGCGAACGGAAGCCCCGTCGCCCGGCGGAAGGCACGGGTGATCGTACGGTCGCTGGTTCCCAGCAGCCGTGCCCACTCCTCCAGGGAGCGGCCGTCCGAGGGATCGTCCAGCAGGGCCTCGGCGATGGCGTCGATCCGCGGATCGCCGGGCAGCCGCAGCGCGAACTGGCGTTCAGAGGGCCGGATCACATCGAAGACCACCGACTCCGCCCGCACCCTCGCCGCCACGTCGAGATCCGCGGCGGACAGATGGGTCAGCAGCGACTCCAGCAGAGTCGTCATCGTGATCGCCATGGGCCGCGTGAACGCGAACGGTATGCGATCGGGAGCGAAGAAGGCGCTGAACAGCTCCGCACTCGCCGTCGCCCGGCCCTCGTGGACCATTCCGGCGGGCATCCACAACCCGTACCCCTCGACCACGGTGTGGACGCGGTCCCCCACACGGGACGTCAGCGTTCCCCCGCGCACCCAGACCAGCTCGTGCAGGGGATGCGCGTGGGCCGACCACTCCGTGGGGGCGGGCACGATCCGGGATGCGGCGAGGATGGCGGACGCCGACTCGGGGACCGGCTCGGCCTGCCGGACCACGGTGCCCGCCTCGCGCCGCCACATCCCGGGGGACGCTTGAACCATGACGAGAAGTCTATCGGCGCCCCGGTCCGGACAGATTTCGGAGCTTTCGCCCATATCAGGGTGAGTTTGGCGGGACGCCGGCCCGGTCACTCGCCCCCGTTGGCCCCCGGGCGGACCCCTACGCCCGGGGGCGGCGGCGGAAGCCGGCCGGGCCACCGGGCCACCAGGCGGGCTCGCCCAGGCTCCGCACCAGGGCGGGGACCAGCAGCGAGCGGACGACCAGAGTGTCCAGGAGCACGCCGAACGCCACGATGAAGGCGATCTGCATCAGGAACGCCAGAGGAATCACCCCCAGTGCCGCGAACGTCGCCGCCAGGACCACTCCGGCCGAGGTGATCACTCCGCCGGTGGCCACCAGACCGTGGCGCAGGCCCTCCCGCGTGCCGAGGCGGATCGACTCCTCGCGGACCCGGGACATCAGGAAGATGTTGTAGTCGACCCCGAGCGCCACCAGGAAGACGAATCCGTAGAGCGGCACCGAGGCGTCCGTGCCGGTGAAGTCCAGAACGTGGGTGAAGAGCAGGGACGCGACCCCGAGCGTGGCGAAGAAGTTCAGTGCGACCGTCGCCACCAGGAGCAGCGGCATCAGCAGGGAGCGCAGCAGCGCCGTGAGGATGACCAGGATGATGGCCAGGACGACCGGCACGATCAGGGTGCGATCGGCCGCCGCCGTCCGCTGAGTGTCGATCCGCTGGGCGGTGACCCCGCCCACCAGCGCGTCGGCGTCGGGCACCGCGTGGACGGCCTCCCGCAGTGCGTCCACGGTCCGTTCGGCCGCTTCGCTGTCGGCGGGGTCGGCCAGGGTGACGTCCAGCCGTATCCGGCCCTCGGCGATCTGCGGCGGGCCGCCGGGTGCGCCACCGGCGGTCGCCGGGAGGACGGCGGCGACGCCCGGCACCTGCCGGGCGGCGGCGGCGATCGGCTCCAGGGCGCCGGCGCGCGCGACCACCACGGCGGGGCTGCCCGAGCCGCCCGGGAAGTGCTCGCCGAGTACGGCCTGTGCGGTCACGGAGGGCACGTCGCCGACGAAGGTCTCGTCCAGCGGCACCCCGCGCGAGGTCAGGTTCGGGGCGAATGCCGCGCAGACGAGCAGCGCCGTCAGGGTGCCGGCCCAGACCCGGCGCGGCGCCCGGTCCACCAGGCCGGCGATCCGGCGCCAGATCCGGTGCGATCCGGTCGCCCTCGCCGGGTCGTCCCGGTCGTCACGATCATCCCGATTGCCCTGGTTGCCCCGGTGGGGCCGTGCGGGCCAGTAGGCCGCGCGGCCGAGGAGGACGAGCACGGCGGGGAGGAAGCTGAGCGCCGCCGCCACCGCGCAGACGATGCCGATGGCGCCGACGGGCCCCAGCGCACGGTTGTTGGTCAGATCGCTCAGCAGCAGCGCGGGCAGCCCCAGCGCCACGGTGGCAGCGCTGGCCAGTACCGGCCCGGCCGTACGCCGCAGGGCGGCCCGCATCGCCGGCGTACGGTCGTCCCCCCGCTCCAGCTCTTCGCGGTATCTGGCCGTCAGGAGCAGTGCGTAGTCCGTGGCCGCCCCGATCACCAGGATCGACAGAATGCCCTGGACCTGGCCGTCGACCCGCACGATTCCCCGTGCGGCGAGCGCGTACACCACCGCGCAGGCGAGGGCGAGCGCGAACACGGCGGCCACGATGATCAGCAGCGGCAGCAGGACGCTGCGGTAGACCAGCAGCAGGATGACGAGCACCGTGGCCAGGGCCACGCCCAGCAGCAGACCGTCGATCCCGGCGAACGCGTTCTTGAGGTCCGCCTGGGCGGCCGCCGGACCCGCGAGATGGACGGTGGTCCCCGGCACCGTGCGGGCCGTGGCCCCGATCGCGTCCAGGGCGTCCGCCAGACCGTCGTCGAGATCGGTCCGCAGCGGCACCACCGCCCGCAGGGCGCGGCCGTCGTCCGATACGAGGGCGGGGGACGGGTTTCCGGCGAGTGCGCGGGAGCCGTCGAGCCCGTCCAGGGCACGGGTGGCGTCCGCGCGCGCCGTCTCGCGCAGCGGGCCGCCCCCGGGCGCGGTCCACACCACGACGAGTGGCACGGTGTCGTTCTGCCTGAAGTCCTTCTGCGCGTCGACGACCCGGGTCGACTCGGCGGTACGGGGCAGAAACGCGGCCTGGTCGTTGGTGGCGACCTCGCCGAGCTTCCCCGCGTACGGGCCGAGCATCCCGCCGACCCCCAACCAGACGGCGACGAGGAGCAGCGGGATCAGCAGACGGGCGGCGCGGGAGGACCGGGCGGGGCGGGCGGTTCGGGGCATGGAGGACACATCCGCTGTCTCGACGGGCAACTGACGGGCGACGGGCGAATTATCTTGATGGAGTGAGACATTCGGATCGTAGGTGATGCCGGTGTCCTCGGCCGCACCCACCCCGCACCCCGTTACGCCGCCGGGCCCGGGGGCTCCTCCAGCCGGGCCAACTCCTCGCTGAAGGCGGTCAGGAACCTCAGCACCACGTCGAGTTCCTCGTCGTCGAACCGGCCTCGCGCGCGCTCCCCCGCCACCGCCAGAGGACGGAAGAAGGCCCGCGCTGCCAGCCGCGCCTCGTCCACGTACTCGACCCGGACCACCCGCCGGTCCGTCTCGTCACGGGTACGGCGGATATGACCGGCACGCTCCAGCCGGTCCAAACAGGCGGTCACCGCGCCGGACGTCAGCCCCAGCCGCGTCCGCAGCAGCCCCGGGGTCACCGGCTCCTCCGCGTCCAGTACCGCGGCGAGCGCACTCATGTCCGTGGCATGCAGTCCCTGGGCTGTCGCGAAGGCGTCCGTCAGCCGGTTGATCCCGCCGTTCACCCGCCGCAGGGAGACGGCCAGCGCCCTCAGCCGCTCCGGCGCCACCGCGCCACCGTCCTTCTCGCCGTCCACGCCCGGCAGCGTACCGGCCGACTGTCGGCGAGGCCGCCGGTGCGGCTGCGTACACCCCATGTCGTGTCGTCCGGAACGAGCCACGCGATAGTCGGATCATCCGATCACGTGTCCCACGCTTCGCCGATTCGGATGAGGCTTGGCATCTTCAGCTCCTGAGCGGGTCAAACTCCGGGAGGGCGCGTGGCGTTTGGTGGAGAGCCATAGCGTGAGGTTCCTCCGGTCGGACCGGATCGGTCACGCCGGCCCTGCGGCGGCTTGGTCCATTCCAGGCAGCGACTGCTTCGACCTCCACAGCACCACAGCCCACTCCTGTTGTTCGGCGACTGATGGGACCTTTCATGCGAATCCTCCGGAACCTCTGGTCTGCCGTAGTACTCGCGTTATCCGCGGCCTTGCTGGCCCCGACCGCTCCGGCGGTGGCTGCGCCGCCACCGGTCATCGGCGGGAAGCCGGCATCCATCACGACCGCGCCCTACACCGCGTTCATCCGCGTCAACGGCTACGACTGGAAGCGGTGCGGAGGAACCATCGTCGCCCCGCGCAAGATCGTCACGGCAGCCCACTGCGTCCGCACGGCCTACAACCCCACGAAAGACCTTGAGGTGTTCACCGGCCGCACCAAGCCCATCCAGGACACGGGCGGCAGCGTGGCCAAGGTCATCCGGGCATGGGTCCACCCCGACTACAACCAGCCCCCCAACCCCAACAACCACGACATCGCCGTCCTCACCCTCGACCGCGACGCCGTGGGCCGCCCTCTCGCCCTGCCCGCGCAGGGCGAGACCGCCTTCACCACCCCCGGCACCACCGGTGCCCTCTACGGCTGGGGCCTGACCCGCGACGGAGACGTCACCAGCGTCTCCGACGGTCTGCTCACCCTGAACGAATCCGTGCTCCCCGACCGTGACTGCACCAGTATCGACTCCAACTACAACGCGTCGACCATGCTCTGTGCGGCCGGCACACCCGGCACCACCGGCTTCTGCAGCGGCGATTCGGGCGGCCCCCTGGTCATCGGCAACAAGCTCGCCGGCGTGATCGCCTTCAGCTACATCGGGGGCTGCGCAACCCAGGGGAAGGCCGACTTCTACATGCGCGCCTCCGCCTACACCACGCTGATCAATCAGCAGATCAACACCCCCTGACGCGAGGCACCACACGCGCCCCGAGGCCCGTCCTCAAACAGACCTTGCCCGAAGCTGGAACAACGCGAGGGTGACCGCCGGCTCGCGCGAGCCGGCGGTCACCCTCGCATCCGGTAGTGATGCGGCAGACCTTCCGGCACCACCGCGAACAAGCACCGCGCCTTCTCGAAGTGGCCAGGACTTCGTTCAAGGCCACCACCCGCGGTATCTGCTCGTCGTCGGCCGCCGACAGGCCCCGAATCCCGGAGGGGGAGGCGGAGTCGGCTCGGTCAGCTGTCCGGTGGCGCCAGGCTTCGGCTACGGCGACTTCACGATTCCGGCGATGTAGGGCTCGACAGCCTCCCTCCAGGCGGTCGGATTGTCGTAATGGAGGATGTGTCCGGCGTCCGGGACCAGAGCAAATTCTCCGCCGGTCAGCCGCTGGGTCATCGCCCGCTGCCCCTCGGCCGGAAAGTAGCTGTGCTCCCCGGCGACGACGAGCGCGGGGCATTCCACGGTGTCGAGTTCGTGCGAGTGGTCCCTGCCGTTCCAGTGTGTACGGCAGGCGAGCATGGTTTCCCGTGTCGCCAAGGGCCAGTGGCCGTCCGGGCGCTCGGTGAAGAGTTCGGTGAAGTAGTCGCCGCCGCCGTGCGGCCGGTGCTCCGGCTGGTGGCCGGAGAAGAAGCGGGCGAAGCTGTCGCCTCCGAAGTACTCCCGGACCTCGGCGAGGGTCTGGAAGGGGACCGGCCAGTCGGCCATCCAGGCTTTCCAGTTCTCCTGTGTGTCGGCGACGACGGCGGCCATGTCCCCCAGGACCAGGGCCTTGGCCAGCTCAGGACGCCGGCCGGCAAGCTGCCAGGAGGTGACCGAGCCCATGGAGTGCCCGATCAGCACGGCCGGGGCCAGGTCGAGCGCCTCGATGACGGCAATCGCGTCGGCCACATGCGCGGACCGGTCGTACGGGGCGGCGGGGGCATCGCTGAAGCCGTGGCCCCGGGCGTCGTAGGCCACGACCCGGCCATGGCGGGTCAGCCACGGCACCGTGCCCGACCAGGTGTTCGCCCGGCCCATCATGCCGTGCAGCAGAAGAATGCCCGGGCCTTCGCCGCCGAAATCGGTGACAGCGAGAGTGGTGCCGTCGGAACTGGTTACCTGCCTGCGCCGGATGGTCATTCTGTTTCCTTTCTCCGGTCAGCGTGAGACGGTGAGCGACCGGTGGCCGTAGAAGCCGAAGTTGGTGTTCCACACGGGTGGTGTGCTGATCCGGAGATCCGGCATACGGCTGTAGAGGGTCTCCAGTGCCATACGGGTCTGGATTCTCACCAGCCCGCCTCCGATGCAGTAGTGCGGCCCCAGGCCGAAGGCCACATGGCGGGCTTCCCGGCGAGTGATCCGCAGTTCGTCCGGGTCACGGAAGTGTGCCGGATCGCGGTTGGCCGATCCGGCGAACAACATCACGACCTGCCCCTTCTGGATGCGATTCCCTTGGTAGGTAAAGGTCTCAGCGGCTCTTCTGCCGATGTACTGCACCGGAGTGTCGTGCCGGAGGAACTCTTCGACGGCGCGCGGCCAGAGGGCCGGCCGGGAGAGCAGGAGCCGGAGTTGGTCCGGTGCTCGGTGCAGCGCCCAGACGGCATTGCCGATCAGATAGCGCGTCGGCTCCAGTCCGGCGAACATGAGAAGCATGCACTGGGCGCGGACTTCGTGTTCGGTGAAAGCGAAGCCGTCGGTCCGGGTTCCGGTCATTGCTCCGATCAAGGACTCCGGCCGGCGGACCTGATCGGTGGAGAGAAGGGTCAGGTATGCGGAGAAGGCCTGCAGGCTCGCCCGCCCTCGTGCCATATCCGCTCTCGTGAGGGTGCCGGCGCCGAACAGGTAGGCGATATCGTCCGACCACCGGGCGAGCCGCTCGTGGTCTTCTTCGGGGGCACCGAGCAGCCGGCTGATCACTCTGGCCGGCAGTGGCCGGGCGAAATCGGCGATCAGATCGACCGTCGGCCGGTCGCCCCACCGGGTGAGGAGCTGATCGATCACATCCTGGACCACGGCCTTGATCCGGGCCGGTTCCAGGACCCGGAACACCTGGTCCAGATGGTGTCTGCGCAGGGCGTGTTCCTCGCCGTCGAAGAACGCCACCCAGTCGCTCAGCACCGGAACGATATCGGCGAACTGGTCACGTTCCTCCGCCGGCAGGGCGAGCAACGGGAGCGCGGCACGGTCATTGGTGAGCCGGGGATCCCGAAGCAGCTCCGTCACATCGTCGAGCGAGAAGATTCCCCAGGATCCTCCGTACATCTGCGAGTAATGCACGGGTTCCTCGGCCCGAATCCTGCGATAGGCGGGATAAGGGTCGGCGCAGAGGGCCGGATTGCTCAAATGGAAAAGATGATCGTCCATCACGCTCTCGATAGAGGTTACCGACCCGCTCCGCGTACGGCCGGACAGGTGAGTTCGCGTTCATACAACAGGGCACGTGCGGAAGGCTGCGCCATGGCCGGAGACCTTGTGGACGGCTCGCTGAGGGCTGTCAAGAGGCCGAGGTGTACCGGACCTTAGAGCCGGACCTGCCACCACAGCCATCCCCCTCAGGAAGGAAGAACGGCAGAAACGGTTGACTCGGAGGTGATGGCCCGTTCGGACCACGGAGTTCTCCTGGGACCGTTGCTCAGCGCGGTGGGCATGGCGGCTGCGGGCAGCAATTAACGACACTTTCACGCCAATCCGACTTTTACGCCGAAAGAGTGTGCAGGGTGTGGACGCTTCCGCTGAAGCCGCACCGGCGGGCCTTCCCGGGAGGGGGAAGGCGTCGTGGCACCCCCCTTCCGGGTCAAGTCCACCGCCTGCGCCTGTGCGGTGTCGCATGCCTCGGCGAGCGGGTGGAACGCCCTGCTCGCTCGGGTGGGAATGCCGTCGTCATCGGCGAGAACGACCGGATCCACTCGGGCGCGCCGACGGGCGCGTACGACGGCCCTCTCCGGCCGCTTGTCGGGGTGTGGACCGGTTGCACCGAGGGGCGTTGCAGCGGCCCGAGGAGAACGGCGTCCGGCAGCTCATGCCGTTCTCCGGCGACACTTGTCTCCGGCTGTGCCGGTGCGCCACCCGCACCCACGCGTTCCGGTCCTGGACGGAGATGCGGCTGCGGCTGCGGCCGGATCGACACCGGGACAGCGGAACGGAAACGCGTCCCGCGCACGCGGGCCCGTCCGTCCTCGGCCGCCCACCGGCTCCCCGGAGGGTGGATGTCACCGTGCCGGCCGACGGGCGGCCGGTGAACTTCCATGATAGGGACAGCATCAGGAACGTCCACTCCGATCCGGTCCACGACGGCATGCTCACCGGTGCCTGTGCCGTCGCTGCCCGTCCGGCACCACCCGGCCCCGATCCGGCCCGGGCCGACACGGTCCTGGAACGGTCCGGACTTCCGGAGGACCACTACGGGCGCTACGGTCCGGCCACCGGCACCGGGCCCACCGCGCGGAAAGGCACCGACCGTCGATGACCCCCCGCCCCGATACCGCCCGTCTGCTGGATCTGCGGCCTCACCCCGAGGGCGGCTGGTACCGCAGGATCTACACCTCCCCTGTCACTCTGACCCTCCCGGCGGGCCGTGGTGAGCGGCCCTCGGCCACGCTCATCCACTATCTGCTCGCGCCCGGGGAGGAATCCCACTGGCACACCGTAGCCGGCGACGAGATCTGGCTCTGGCACGGCGGGGGCCCGCTCACCCTGCGCATCACCCCGCCGGGCCCCGCACCCACCGCACCCACCGTACCCACCGAGCATCTCCTGGGACCCCATACAGCCCCCGGCACCACCCTCCAGGCCCTGGTCCCGGCCGGTCACTGGCAGAGCGCCCGCCCCTCGGAGGACCGCGAGACCCTGGTGAGCTGTCTGGTGACACCCGGCTTCGACTTCGCCGACTTCACCCTCCTCACCCCGGACGAGGCCTGAAGGCCATTCCCGCCGCAGACCACAGCAGCCGAGCGGCGCCTGCCACCGCCGGCGGCTGCCCGTCTCCGCACGGACTCCCGGACAGCACGTCGTTTACGGGACAGCACTGCACGCGGGGACTCAGGACATAGCGCGCTTGAGCTGGGCGTTGCGGTCTCCGGCGAGGAGATCGGCCGCCGGCGCATCCGCACTCGGTTCCCGCTGTCCCGCGGCACCGTACGGACCGGGCGCGGCTTCGGTGCCGATTCCCGCCTTGGAGCGGGCAAGGAGCGCAAGCGCTCCACGCACCGACCAGCAGTGCTGCCCATGCGCCGCGACTGGTCACTTGGTGCAGATCAGCAACCTGGCCGTCACCGGACAAGGCCGAAGCGCCCGCCGCTCGTACCGGGGCGCCGGCTCGGGCCGGTGATCACATGTGTCTGTTCGCTACCGGGCAACTGCCCATGCGCCGAGGGACCGCGGCAGGTTTCGGCCGATGTCCAGGGTGGCGAGGGGCAAGCCGTTCCCTTCACCGGTTCGTGGGACCGGCGGCCGGCCCCTCGACACGAGGAGATCCATGACCGAGCGGGGGCCGCGCGCCGCGCGCCTGACCATGAAGGGCCGGGACCCGAGCGAGGCGCACCGGGCCGCGAGCCCCCTGGAACTACTCTTCGACCTCTGCTTCGTGATCGCCGTGGCACAGGCGTCCCACGGTCTGGGCGACGCGGTGGCCGAAGGGCACCACGTCGCGGGTGTGCTGCGTTACGCGGTGGTGTTCTTCACCATCTGGTGGGCGTGGATGAACTTCACCTGGCTGGCCTCCGCCTACGACCCGGACACTGTGCCGTACCGACTGGCGGTACTGCTCCAGATCGCGGGATCCCTCGTTCTCGCGGCCGGTGTCCCGCGGGCCTTCGTCGAGGACGACCTCCTTCTGGTCACCCTCGGGTACGTTCTGCTGCGCACCACGCTGACGGGTCTGTGGCTTCAGGTGGCGCGGTCGGACCCGGCACGCCGTCGGACCGCACTGCGATTCGCATTCGGTGTGACGGTCTGCCAGGCCGGCTGGGTGGTGTTGCTGTTCCTTCCCGAAAGGATCCGGCTCTTCGGTGTGATCGTGATGATCGTGGCCGAGACGGCCGTGCCGGCGTGGGCGCAGGCCGCGGGGACAACACCCTGGCACCCCGGCCACATCGCCGAGCGCTACGGCCTGTTCCTGCTCATCGTGCTCGGCGAGTCGATCGCGGCAGCCACGACGGCCATACGCGAGGCATTCGGTCAGGAGCACGGTTCCGGGGCGCTCCTCTCGCTCGCGGTGGGCGGATTGCTGACGGTCTTCGGCATGTGGTGGCTGTACTTCGCCCGTGCAGCGCACACCCTGCTCGCGACCACGCACCGGGCCGGCCGCCGCAGATTCACCTGGGCGTACGGCCACTATCTGGTCTTCGCGGCCGCGGCAGCCGAGGGAGCCGGGCTGGCCGCGTACGCGCAACTGCTCACCGGGCCCGGTCCGGCGCCCGCCCAGGCCGCGGGCGCCGCGGTCACCGTGCCGCTGGCCGTCTTCCTGATGACGGTGTGGGTCGTGCACGTGCGGCCTCACCGGCGCGGTTCGGTGGGAGAGTGGGGATATCCGGCCGTGGCCGCGGTGCTGCCGGCCATCGCTTTCCTGCCCCAGCCGGCGCTCGTGGCGGGCCTGCTGTCGGCGGCGCTCGTCGGGGTGGTCGAGGTGACGGACCGAGCGAGTGCCGCAGGGCGGGCCCGATGAGATGAACTCCGGTCGTCGGGCCGGACATGCGCCTCTCCGGACCGGACGTGATGCCCGCCGGTGAACCACCGCGCTCCCCGGCGGACGGGACGCGCGGATGCAGTGCCGACACCAGTGCACGGTCAGGACTGCATCGGTGCACTCGCAGGAAAGGCACCGGAGCCGGCCCGGCCTAACGTCGGTCGGGCAGGCGGACGCCGTGACCGTCGGCATCTGCCCCCCTCTTCCCCGGAGCGGTACCGCGCACATCGTCTCGCCCTCCGCTCGTCCCATTCCCGAAAGGGGTTGCCGAACGTGTCGCCCATGCCCGTCGGCGGGTACCTCCCCCGAGCCACCGATGCCACCGACGCCGCCGACCTCGTCGTCCGCAATGCGGCCATCCACACCGGCGAACCCCGATGCCCGCAGGCGGAAGCGCTCGCCGTCAGAGACGGCGTGATCTCGGCCGTCGGGAACGACAAGGACGTGGCCTCGCTCATCGGTCCACGGACCAAGGTCGTCGACGCCCTCGGCCGCCGGATGGTCCCCGGTCTCAACGATGCTCATCTGCATGTGATCCGGGGCGGTCTCAACTATGTGCTGGAGCTGCGCTGGGACGGTGTGCGGTCGCTGCGGCAGGGGCTCGCCATGCTGCGTGAGCAAGCCCTGCGGACACCGAAGGGGCAGTGGGTGCGAGTGGTCGGCGGCTGGTCGGCCGAGCAGTTCGCCGAGCGGCGACTGCCGACCGTGGCCGAGCTGAACGCGGCGGCCCCGGACACCCCGGTGTTCGTGCTGCACCTCTACCAGTCCGCCGTGCTCAACCGGGCCGCCCTGAAGGCCGCCGGCTTCGGCAAGGACACGCCCGACCCCCGGGGCGGCCAGATCGTGCGCGGCCGGGACGGGGAGCCGACGGGCCTGCTGCTGGCCGCACCCAGCGCGCTCATCCTGTACTCGACGCTCGCCGGGGCCCCGGTGCTGGAGGGCGAGGACCGCAAGATCTCGACGCGGCACTTCCTGCGGGAACTCAACCGGTTCGGGCTCACCTCCGCAATCGATGCCGCGGGCGGGTTCCAGAACTTCCCCGAGAACTACTCCACCGTCGTCGAACTCGCCGCCGAGGGCGCGCTGTCGCTGCGGATCGCCTATCACCTCTTCCCGCAGACCGCGGGGCAGGAGCTGGACGATCTGCGGCGGTGGATCGAAACGACCCGCCCCGGGGACGGAGACGCCTGGCTGCGCCTCAACGGCGCGGGCGAGAACCTCACCTGGGCGGCGGCGGACTTCGAGAATTTCGCCCAGCCCCGCCCCGCGCTCGGTGACTACGAAGCCGAGTTCGAGAAGGCGGTGCGGCTGCTCATGGAGAACGGCTGGGGGTTCCGGCTCCACGCGACGTACGACGAGACCATCCGGCGCGATCTCGCGGTCTTCGAGAAACTCGCCGCCGAGGGGCTCTTCCCGGCCGGCAACCGCTGGCTGTTCGACCACGCGGAGACCGTCTCGCCGGACAGCCTGGACCGCATCGCCGCCCTGGGCGGCACGATGTCCGTGCAGAACCGGCTGTCCTTCCAGGGCGAGGCGTTCCTGCGCCGCTACGGCCCCGGTGCAGCCGCGGACGCCCCGCCGCTGCGCGCGATGCTCGGGCGCGGGCTGACCGTGGCCGCGGGCACGGACGCCACCCGGGTCTCCACGTACAACCCGTGGGTGGCCCTGCACTGGCTGGTCAGCGGTCGCAGCCTGGGCGGTCTCGCCCTGCGTCCGCCGTCGAACCGCGTGGACCGGACCACGGCGCTGGAGATGTTCACCCGTGCGGGCGCCGCGCTCACCGGCGAAGAGGACGTCAAGGGAGTACTGCGCCCCGGCTGTTACGCGGATCTCGCGGTGCTGTCGGAGGACTACTTCACGGTCGCCGAACCGGAAATCGAGCACATCGAGTCACTGCTGACCGTCACCGGCGGCCGGATCGTGTACGCGGCCGCGGAATACGAGGGCCTGGACGAGGAGCTGCCCGCGGTCAGCCCCGGCTGGAGCCCCGTGGCGCACTTCGGCGGCTACCAGTCGGGCAGGCGGTCCCCGGTTCCCGGGGTGCGGCAGGCACAGCTGATCGGCGAAGCCGTCGCGGAGTCCGAGCAGCTCCGGCTCTGGCGCGCGGGCCGGGGGTTCACCCCGCACCCCACGGGCGCGCTCTTCGATCCCTGCTTCGCTCTCTGACCCCCGGCGGGGGACGGCGCGACACCAGCCGTCCCCCGCCGGGCCGGCCACCACAAACCCCGTCCACCGGACGGCGTTATCGCGGCGCGGACAGCCGTCCGCGCCGGAACCATCCATGGAAAGGCTGACCCTTATGGTCGACATCGCCGAGGTCACCGCGGCTCCCGGCCCGGACCTGCTGACCCCCGACAACTGCGCAGTGCTCTTGGTGGACCACCAGCCCCAGATGTTCTTCGCCACGGGCAGCGGCGACCGCACCGCGATCATCAACGCGACGGTGGGACTCGCCAAGGCCGCCCAGGTCTTCGGTGTGCCGATCGTGCTGAGCACCGTGGCCGCCGAGTCCTTCTCCGGCCCGCTCCTGCCGCAGCTCGCCTCGCTCGACCCGAACAACAAAATCGTCGACCGCACCACGATGAACGCCTGGGAGGACGAGGCCTTCGTCGAGGCGGTCAAGGCGACCGGCCGTACGAAGCTGGTCATCGCCGGTCTGTGGACCGAGGTCTGTGTGGTCGGGCCCGTCCTCTCGGCACTCGCCCAGGGCTACGAGGTCTACGTCGTCGCCGACGCGTCCGGCGGCGTGAGCCCGGAGGCCCATGAGCATGCCCTGCAGCGGATGCTGGCCGCCGGGGCCGTGCCGGTCACCTGGGTGCAGGTGCTGCTGGAACTCCAGCGCGACTGGGCGCGGACGGAGACGTACAAGGCGGTGACGGAGCTGGTCAAGGAGCACGGCGGCGCCTACGGCATCGGTGTCGTCTACGCCCAGGCCGTCATCGGCGAGCATGCCGTCGGCTGACGCTCCGGTTCGGGCGACGCTGATCAACTCCGAGTCGGGAACGGCGGAAGAACGATGGACGCTGGGCTGCTGCTCGTCCGGCTGGTGGTGGGACTGCTCATCGCCGGTCACGGGGTGCAGAAGGTGAGTTACCTGCTGGGCGGCGAAGGGCTGGCGGGGGGTACGGAGGAGTTCCGCCGCGACGGGTTCCGGGGCGGGCGGCTGACCGCCGTCGCCGCGGGAGGCAGCCAGATCGGGGCCGGCCTGTTCCTGTCCGCCGGGCTGCTCACCCCGCTGGCGGCGATGGCCGCCATGGGGGTGATGACGGTCGCGGGCACCGTCAAACGGCCCAAGGGCCTGTGGGTACAGCACGACGGATACGAGTACCCCCTGGTTCTCGTCGTCGTATCGGCCTCGCTGGCCCTGACCGGGCCCGGCCGCTGGTCCCTGGACCATGCGCTGGGTGCGACGCCCTGGCCGGTGTGGATCGTCGCCGCCGCGATCGCGGCCGGGCCGCTGAGCGGACTGCTGACCCGCGTCGCTCTGCACCGCCCGCCGACCGCTCCGGGAGGTGTCCGCCGTGCGCGCACTGCTGACTGACGCCTGCCGGACGCTGGTCCCGCCGCGGGGGGACCGCCACGGGCCGCTGCCTCCGCTGCTGCTGACCCTGACCCTGGTCACCGGGCTGGTGGACGCGGTGAGCTATCTGGCTCTGGGGAAGGTGTTCGTGGCCAACATGACCGGCAACGTGGTCTTCCTCGGCTTCGCCCTCACGGGTGCCGACGGGCTGTCCGCGCTCGCGTCGGTCGTGTCGTTGACGGCGTTCCTGGCGGGGGCGCTCGCCGGGGGCCGCCTGGGCCCGCGGTTCGCCGGGAACCGCGGGCGGCTGCTGGCCGTGGCCACCGCGGTGCAAGCAGTTCTGATCGCCGCCGCCGTGGTCGTCGCCGCCATCGGGGGCGAGGTCACCACCGCGGTCCGGTATGCCCTCATCGTGCTCCTCGGCCTGGCGATGGGCGCTCAGAACGCAGTCGTCCGGCGCCTCGGCGTGCCGGACCTCACCACGACCGTGCTGACACTGACCCTGACCGGGCTCGCCGCGGACTCCACCTCTGCCGGCGGCAAGGCGCCGCGCCCCGGGCGTCGGATCATGTCCGTTCTGGTCATGTTCCTGGGTGCCCTGGTGGGTGCCGTGCTCATCGAGTACGACCTGTTCGTCGCGCTGTTGGGCCTGGTCCTGCTGCTCGTGGTCGTCACGTCGGTGATGGCGTACCGCCTGTCGGCCGGCGGCGCGGCATGGACTCCGCCGCCTTCCTGACCGGCCCGGCGCGTGCGGGCGACCGGACCCCGGAGGTCCGGTCGCCCGTACACGCGTCCGCCCGTATACGCGTCCGCCCGTACGTCGGTCCGCGTGTACGGCTGTCCGGATATCTGCCCACGGATCAGCCCCGGTCTCCTTCCGTGCGCCGGCCCGAGGTCTCCCGCCACTCACTGGGCGACATCCCGTACGCGGCCCGGAACACCCGGCTGAAGTGGGGAGGGCTGACGAAACCCCAGCGGCCCGCCACGGCGGCGATCGTCCGTTGGGATCCGCCGCGCGGCAGCAGTTCGCGACGGCACTCCTCCAGACGCCGGCGCTGGATCCAGCGGCTGACGGTCAGCCCCTGCTCCTGGAACAACTTGTGCAGGTAGCGGACGGAGATGTGGTTGGCGTCGGCGATCATCTCCGGCGACAGGCCGGCATCGGCCAGGTGCAGCTCCACGTGGTCGAGGATCCGGGACAGGAGCGACAGCTCGACACCGCAGGACGGTGGCTCCGCACGTCGCAGTTGCTCGGCGGCGGCCGTGGCCAGCAGGTTCACCCCGTCGCGCACGAGTGCCTCGCTGACAGCGGGCTCGGAGTGGGCAGCTGAGTCGGCGAGACCGGAGAGGAAAGGCGACAGCAGGGCACCGAGGCGCGAGCCACCGGTGACGGGTGACCTGTTGAGTCCGTGCAGGACCGGTTCCGACAGCCCGAGTGCGGTGCGCGACACGAGGAAGACTTTGGTGCGGAACACTGCGGGGAAGTCGAGCGACGTCGGCTGATGGGCGTCGTAGAAGCAGATGTCGCCGGGAGCGAGGGCGATCTCCGCGGGGAGTTGCAGACAGGGCGTGATGCCACCGTGTACGCCGACGAAGAGGTACTCACCGCTGTCCCGGGCGACGAACCGGACCGGACGCCGGGCGAGGCCCGCCACGATGCCATTGACGGGTCTGGCGGTGCGCGGCAGGGCGGTCGGGGTGGCTTCGGATGTGACCACGTGCAGGCCGTGGGGCAACCGGCGCTTCGCCTCCGGCCCCATCGGGGCTGGTTCGTCGGGACGGGGAGTGATGGTGGAGTGCATCTTCTGCCCTTACCTCCGGGGCTTGTCTGAACGGGAGCCGGGAGTGGGAGCGCTTATGACCTGCGGGTTCGTCGCCGGCGCGGGGGCACCGGGCAGTGCCGTGGGGGCCTCGTCCACTCCGCCTGGAGCGTAGGCAGGCGGGTGTGCAAGAAAAGTGACGCCGGATGTCACCGGTCGGAGCCGTGCTCCTCGGCCAGTTCGGCGGCGAACAGGCGCAGCAGGGGATGGAGGACGTAGTGCGCGGGCCCGTCCTCGGTGAGGAGATGGACGCCGGCGAGCGCGCCCAGACGGGCGCGGGCATCGAGGACGGGCGATTCGGTGAGTGCCGCTGCCGACGTCGGTGTGATCCGGGGTCCCGGGTGCCGGGGCAGCAGCCGGAAGAGCCCGGCGTTCTCTGGCGACAGCGCCCGGTACGAGCACCGGAACGCGGTGCGGACACCGGCCGGGAACGCGTCAAGCCCACTGCCTGACCGGAGTTCCCCGGCGAGGGCGGCGAGCGGGAAACGCGGACGGGCCACAGCGCGGGCTGCGATGGCGGCCAACGCCAGCGGAAGGTGTCCACAGCGGGCCGCGATCTCCCGGACCGCCGCGGTTTCGGCGGCGACACGTGCCGCTCCGATCCGCCGCGCCAGCAGATGTTCCGCTTCCCGGGTGGGCGGGGGGCGCAGCCGCAGCGGGCGGGCGCCGCGGGCCACCAGGGGCGACAGGGTGCGCCTGCTGGTGACGAGGGTGAGGCAGCCCGGCGCGGCAGGCAGCAGTCTTCGCACCTGATCGGTTCCCGCGGCATCGTCGAGGACGACGAGTGCGCGACGTCCGGCCATCAGCTTTCGGTAGAGATCGGCCAGCGCGTCGTCGGTGTCCGGTAGCCCTCCGGCGGGAACGCCGAGCGACACGAGCATGCCTCGCAGGGCTTCCGCGGGGTCGAGCGGTTGGCGGACGGGGTCGAATCCCCCGAGTTCGACGTACAACTGACCGTCGGGAAAGCGGGCGGCGGCCTGGTGGGCCCAGCGGAGGGCGAGGGTGCTCTTGCCCGCTCCGGGAATTCCCCCGATGACGACGGCCGCCGCAGCACCGGCCGTGCCTTCGGCGTCGTCGGCGGCAGCGGTGAGAGCGGCGAGTTCCGCGGCTCGGCCGGTGAAAACGGCAAGATCGGCGGGTAGTTGGGTGGGAGCGGGGCGGAAGGGCACGGATGGGCTCGTCCGCCGCACCTGCTGACGCAGCACCCGGGTGTGGGCCGCGCTCAGCTCCGCCCCGGGGACGGAGCCCAGTTCGGCGGCGAGCCGGCGGCGCGCGGTCTCGTAGGCGGCGAGCGCCTCCGTCCGGGCCCCGACCGCGGCGAGACCGAGGACCAGCCGGGCGTGCAGCGACTCGTTCAGGGGGGCGAGGACGACGGCCTTCCTGATGCTCGGCAGGATCTGCGCGGTGCCGTCGTGGCTCAAGGCCAGATCGGCCGCGGTCGCCGTGGCCCGGACGAGTTCGCGTTCCACTGCCGTGAACGAGGGGTGGGCGCGGACCGCTTCGCGTACGTCCTCGGCGACCCGCCCGCGCCACCGGCCCAGCGCCTCGGTGAACTCCCGCAGCGCGGAATCGGGCCGTCCGGCGGCGGCGAGCCGGGTGCCCCGTCCGGCCTGCTCGCGAAACCGCAGCAGATCGACCTCGGCGCTCTCGGCGTGCAGCAGATAGCCGCCGCCGTGCCGCAGTACACGTCGGCCGGGGGTACGCGGCGCGGTCTCCGGCTCCAGCAGCCGGCGCAGGGAGCCCGCGTGCCGGCGTACCGCGTTCGCCGCGCTCGCGGGGGGCCAGCCGGACCACAGGGCATCGGCGATCTCCCCGAACGGTACGGGGCGGCCGGCCCGCACCAGGAGCAGGGCGAGCAGGGCGCGCTGCTGGGGGGACCCGAGGTCGAGTTCGCTCTCCCCGCGCCATGCGCGCAGGGGTCCCAGTACCTCGAACCGCAGCACCGCCGCCATCCCCGTTCGCACCGACCCGGCCTGCCCCTTGCCCGAAGGGTACGGCGCGGTCGAGGGAACGGGCGTGCCATGCGCCGACGGGCCACGAACCGTGCACGGGCGGGCAAGAATCCTCGGCCGCGGCCCACCCGCCCTCCGCCCGGAGCGGGGTGCGTCGTGGGCCTGCCGCCCGTGCTCGGATCGGGCCGGTCGGACGGCACTGTCTCAGGCTGTCGGTCCGACGTCGGCCCATCCGCTCCGCCGGTCGTCCAGCCGCGCGCTGAGCTGCTCGGCGAAGGGGTGCCCCAATTCGGTGAAGAGGGTGAGCGCCTCCCCCCAGGAATCCCGGGCGGCCTCGACGCCGCCGGTCGCGAGATGGGTGTCGCCCATGCGTTTCAGGGTCTCGGCCTCCAGGTACGGCACACCGAGCTCACGGTAACGGAGCAGGGCGTTCCGATAGCCGGCGAGAGCTTGCGGATGGCGCCCCAGGTGGTGGTGGGCGTAGGCGATGCTGTCCCAGGTGGCGGCCTCTCCGTAACGGTCCCCCAGCTCCTGGAGCATGGTCAGTGCTTGGTAGCAGTGGTGAAGTGCCTCGCGGTACTGGCCGAGCCGGGCGTGGTACCAGCCGACGGAGTTCAGTACGGAAGCCCGACCCGGCCGGTGCCCGGCACCGGTGAACAGGTCGAGCGCCAGCCGGTTGTGGCGCAACGCGCCGTCGATATCGCCCTGCTGGTCGCTCTCCCAGCCGAGGCTGCGGTGGGTGTGGGCCCGGCCGATGTCGTCGTTCAGCTCGACGGCCAGGTCCAGGGCGGCGGCCAGGCGCGGGCGGGACTGGTCGTGCAGGCCGATCCGGCCCTCGGCGCGGGCGAGTCCGCGCAGGGCCCGGGCGGTGGTCCGCGGGTCGTCCAGGCGCCGTGCCAGGTCGAGCGCGGTGCGGTGGGCGGCCAGCCCGTCGTGCCAGTGTCCCCGGCGGTCGAAGAACGGCTCCAGCGACCAGATGAGCCCGCACGCCGTCCGGCCGTGGCCGGACGCGGCGGCTGCCGCGACGACGGCGAGCAGCACGGCGTATTCGGCGGTGAGCCAGGCCAGCGCGCTCCGGTCGTCGGTCACCGCCCCGGCGGCCGTCGCACTCGGGGGGTCGGGGACGGGGTCCGCGGCGGGCGCCAGCAGCGCGTGGGCGGCGTGCGCTGTGGCCGCGTAGTACTGGTACAGCCGGTGTGCGGCGTCCCCGCGTTCGGTCCCGGTGCTGCGGGTGCGGAGGAGTTCGGCTGAGTGGGCGCGGAGCAGGTCGTGGAACGCGTAGCGGCCGGGTGCGTGCTCGGTGAGCAGATGGGCGCCGACGAGTTCGGCGAGCAGCGCTCTGCTCCGCCGTACCGGAATATCGGCGAGAACGGCTGCGGCGGGTGCGGTGAGGTCCGGTCCCGGGTGGAGTGCGAGGAGCCGGAAGAGGCGGGCGGAGTCGGCGCACAGGGCGCCTGTGGACCAGGAGAAGACGGTACCGACGTCTACGGAGACGTCGGGCATGGCGAAGGCGTCAAGGCTGCCGTGCGCTTCGCGTAGTTCGGTGGCGACGGTGGCCAGCGGGAAGTGGGGGCGGGCCGCGGCGCGGGCGGCGAGGCAGGTCAGCGCGAGCGGCAGACCTGCACAGCGTCGGATGATCTCGCCCACCGCGCGGGTTTCGGCAGCGACGCGTTCGACGCCGATGCGGTGGGCGAGCAGCTCCCGCGCCTCCTCGCCGTCGAAGGGGCGCAATGTCAGTGTGTGGGCACCGTGCGCGGCGACCAGACCGGACAGTTCGTTGCGGCTGGTGACGAGGGTGAGGCAGCCGGAGGTGCCGGGCAGCAGCGGCCGTACGTGCTCGGTGTCGCGGGCGTTGTCCACCAGGACGAGGACGCGCCGGCCGGCCAGGACACTGCGGTAGAGCCCCGCCTGGGCGTCCGGGCAGCGCGGGATGTGCTCGGGCGGTACGCCGAGCGCGTCGAGAAAGCCGCGGACTGCGTCCACCGACTGCACGGTCGCCCCCGAGGGATCGTAGCCGCGCAGGTTCACGTAGAGCTGCCCGTCGGGGAAGCGGTCGGCCAGTCGGTGGGCCAGGTGGACGGCGAAGGTGCTTTTGCCGACGCCCGCCATGCCGCTGATCGCCGCGATCGCGACCGTGCCGGGGCCGTCGGGGAACAGGGCGAGTGCCCGGTCCAGCTCCGCCCGGCGTCCGGTGAACGCGGGCAGGTCGTGCGGCAGTTGGGCGGGGGTCGGCAGCGCCTGCGCATACGGCCGGGACGGGGCGGCGGTGGGAGCGGCGTCGATGAGCACGGTGCGGTGTGCGTCGAGGAGTTCGGGTCCGGGGTCGATCCCCAGATCGGTGGCGAGCCGCTCGCGGACCGTATCGTACGTGCTCAGCGCCTCCGCGCGCCGGCCGGTGGCCGCCAGCGCGAGCATCAGCCGGGCCTGGACCGGCTCGTCCAGTGGGTGGTCCGCCGCGGTCCTGCGCACTTCCGGCAGGACCGCGGAGGGCCGGCCGGCCGCGATCGCCGTGTCCGCAGCTTCGCGTACGACCACGAGGCGCTCGTGTTCCAGGGCTGCCAGCGGCAGAAGTGCCCGGGTCTCGGGCGCGAGTCCGGTGGCGACCGGTCCGCGCCACAGGCCCAGGGCCTCGGTGAAGAGGTCCAGCGCCCGCACGGGTGCGTCCTCGGCGGCGGCTTCCCGGGCCTCCTCGTGGAGTTGCCGGAACTCCAGCAGGTCCAGCGAGTCCGCGTCCGTCACCAGCCGGTAGCCGCCGGGGGCCCGGACCAGCCGACGACCGGTGGCCCGGACCGGCAGGCCGGGCTCCAGCAGCCGGCGCAGCGAACCGACATGGCGGCGGATCACGTTGACCGCGCTCCGGGGCGGCCGGGGCCCCCAGAGCGCGGCGACGAGGTCGCTCAACGGGACGGGCTGTCCGGCCCGGATCAGCAGCAGTGCCAGTAACGCCCGCTCCTGGGGGCGTCCGAGATCGAGCTCGGTTCCGGCCCGCCAGGCCCGGACCGGCCCGAGTACCGCAAACCTCACCGGTTCCACCCGTTCGGACTCCTCTCGAAAAGCCGCCGTCACGGCGCTCGACCGTGCGTCACCCCTGCCGCGGCTCAGTATTGCCCAACGTGACGGTGGGGACGGGCGCCCGCGGGCGAGGAGCCCTCCGGCACGCGTGCCGCGGGCCGGGCCGCGCCGAGGGTCACCCCCGTGCCGGAGCCGCACCGGGCGGGCGGCCGTCCGGGACTTCACCTCGCGGGGTGTCCGCGGACCGTGTCGCGGAAGGCGATCGGGGTCTGTCCGGTGCGGTGGTTGAAGTACTTGCTGAAGTGGGTCGCGCTGGAGAAGCCCAGCTGGTCGGCGATGCGCGCGGCGGTCCGGTCGCTGTGGGCCAGCAGGCGTTTGGCTTCGAGGACGACACGACGGTCGATGAACTCCTTGGCGCCGAGGCCGGCGGTGGCGAGGGTGGCCCGGGAGAGGGTGCGCGGCGAGTAGCCGAGCGCCTCGGCGTAGTCCTCGACCCGGCGGGTGCGGCTGAAGTCCTTCTCCACCGCGTCACGGAACCGTAGATAGGTGGCGTCCAGCTCGGGCGCGGGGCTGCCGGCGGGCGTGGTGAGGTGGGCCAGACGCAGGACGAGAACCGCCAGCAGGTGGCGCAGGGCCGCGGTGTGCACCTCCAGGGGCAGGCGGCCAAGGGCGTGGAACTCTGCGGTGAGGTGGTCGGTGGCCAGCCTCAGGGGCGCGACATCGTGGGGAAGGGGCCGCCGCAGGATCGGGGCGTGCGGATCCTCCAGTCGGGCGCCGTCGGTGGTGGCCGGGTCGAGGAAGTCCCGGCGGAACAGGATCAGGGTGCCTTCGGCTTGGGTGAGATCGTCCCACTGCTGGACCTGGCCGGGGCGCACCCAGAGCCAGGGACCGGGGTCGAGTGCGTAGGCGGTGAAGTCGACCGTGTGCCGCAGGGTTCCCTCGGTGAGGGTGATCAGTTGGTGGAATTCCGGGCGCCGGGGAGCCCCGAGCCGCTCGGCGGGTACGCGCCGACGCAGGTCCGCGAGGTGCAGCACTTCGACGCCGGCGGGGGTTCCGACAGGTGCGGCAAAGAAGATCTCCGGGATGCCATGAGCGGCATCGTGTCGCTTTTTGACCATCGTAAGTCGTCAGCGTATCTGATTCATCCTGCTCATGGCCGCTAACTTGAGAGGGTCAGCTCGTCCAGCAGCAAGGGATTGTCGGAAAGAGGAAAGAGATTCCGTCACCTGTGCATCACCCCCTTGTGCCGACGCTGCTGCCGCACACCTCCACGGCGCCGCCCGGTGGGCGGCTCGGATTCCGGTCCGCTTCCCCGACCGCCGTACTCGACCGGCGTCCGACGACGCCCCGTGCCCGGCCTTCCATCCATAACCCGACCTCCCCGAGGAGACGATCCGTCATGAGCAATGCCAGGAACTCCGTCCTGTCCGCCACCGCCGACCTGTTCGGCCGGAAGGACCCGAGCGCGGTGGACCGCTGGGTGGCCGCCGACTACCGCCAGCACAGCTCTCTGGCCGCCGACGGCCCCGAGGCCCTGCGAGAGCTGATAGCCGGGCTGCCGGAGGGCTTCCGTTACGAGGGAGCCCGGGTGATCGCCGACGGCGACCTGGTGGCCCTGCACGGCACGTACCACGGCTTCGGCCCCGGCCCGCTGGTCGCCTTCGACATCTTCCGCGTCGACGCCGACGGCAGGCTCGCCGAACACTGGGACGCCCTGGCCCCGGTGGTCGAGGACACCGCCTCCGGCCGCTCGCAGACCGACGGCCCCGCCGAGGTCACCGCGCCGGAGACGACCGGGGCCAACCGCGCGCTGGTCGCCGATTTCGCGCGGAAGGTCCTGGTCGGGGCCGACTACTCGGTGCTCACCGACTACATCTCGACCGAGACGTACCACCAGCACAACCCGGAGGCCGCCGATGGCCTGGCCGGTTTCGGAGCGGCTGCCGCGATATGGGCCGAGCAGGGCAAGAACCTCCTCTACAAGACGGTCCACAAGGTCATCGCCGAGGGCGAGTTCGTCCTGGTCCAGTCCGAGGGCGAGTTCGGTGTCCCGGTGGCGTACTACGACCTCTTCCGGGTGACCGACGGCAAGATCGTCGAACACTGGGACGTCATCGCTCCCATCCCGCCTGTACTCCCCCACACCAACAGCCTGTTCTGACATCCGCGAGGAAGCGGGCCGCGGGCTCGCCACCGAAGCCCCGAACCCGCCCGAACACTGCGCCGCCGCGGCCGCCTTCGGTGTGGCGCTGGAGGTTGGCGCAGACGGCACCGCGCACCCCCGGCAAGGCCCCCTGTACGCGGCCGGATCCCCGCCGCCGGCCGGCAGGGTACGGATGGTCATGAGCCCGGCCGTCGCCGTCCCCGCACCGGGCGGCCCCGGGCCGTCATCGCCCATCACCGGCCGCCGGACATTCCCGGGTGATTCCGCCACCTGCCGCCGAGGTGGCCCAGAGCGGCGAACCGGCGGAACCGGGAGGCCGCCTGACCGGCACGGTCGTCCTGCGCGCGCACGGTTCCCGTTACGGTCGACTCCGTCCGGCTGACCCTCACAGCGCAACTGGCGCCCTATCCGGCCCTGCCCCCGGAGGCAGCGGAGGGCGGCCGGTACCCGCGCCCCCGGAGGTCATGAGCGAGAGGCCCTCGTCGGAGACGGATCTGCCGGCCGAGCGCGTCCCCGGCGCCGCCGGGAAACCCGCCGCCGGGGAGGAGCGGAGCCTGTCCGTCGCGCCGGCCCTGCCGGCATGGCTGCCGGTGCCGGGCCTCCATGGGCAGGAACTCGGCGGCTGCCTTGGCGTCCGGTTCGGCAACCCGGGCGGAGCGACCACCGGGCCGGGCCGGGTCGACAGCCGGCGCCGGAGTTCTGTTCTCGCGGACCGTCAGGGCTCAGGTGTCTCCGAGGTGCGTTCTCCGAAGTCGGGGCCGGGTCGCTGCAGACCGTCGGCCCTGGCCGCCTGCTCGGCGGCATGTCGGGCCTTCGCCTCGTCAAGCGCGTCGCCCATGCGGCTGTACAGCGCCTCCCTGCGCCCGACCGCGAGGGCTCGTGCGGCGTCGAGACGTTCGAGACTGCCTTGAAAGTGCGGGGCGACCTGCTGCGCGAACAGTTCGAAGTGCTGACGGGTGGCGTCTGCCCTCGCCCATTCGTGCGCCATCATGAGGTAGCAGCCGAAGCCGTGGGACTGCTCTTGCAGCAGGCGGATGTGCCGGATCGCGTCGTCCGGTGTGCCGATTACGCCCATGCCGGATTCGTTGATCCAGTCGATGCGTTCCTTCAGCGTCGAGCCGCCGGGCTCGAAGTGCGGTACCGCAGCTTCATACTGCAGATAGCGGCACCAGTCATCGAGTCCGTACGCGACGTCCTTGTAGGCCTGTTCTTTCGTTTCGGCGATGTGCATCGGTCCGACCAGTCGCCATGCGGCGCGTTCAATCATGGTGCCGAACTGATGGGATCGTTCTTCCATCACGCTCCAGTGCGCGGCGAGCATGTCCAGGTCGCCGACCATGGTCGCGCCGATGGACAGCAGCGCCAACCCGTGCTTGCCTGCGATCCGTGGGCCGGACGGCGAGGCGATCGCCGCGATGCCGACTTCGAAGCAGGGTGTGGTGTACGGGCGTAACTGGCATCTGGCTTCGACGAGGTTGTAGCGGGCGGTCTTCTTGGTAACGGGTTCATCCTGGGTGAGCAACTGGATGAGGACGTCGGTGTCCTCTTCGAGCGCAGACCTCTGTGAGACCGGGTCGATGCCGATCATCGTCGCGTCCGTCGGGAGGGAGCCGGGGCCGAGGCCGAGCATGAATCGGCCCCGGGTGAGGTGATCGAGCAGGATCGCACGGTCCGCCACCCACAGTGGGTTGTGATACGGCAGAGAGAGCACGCCGGTCCCCAGCCTGATGTGTTTGGTCTGGGCTGCGACGTGCGCAATGAAGATCTCTGGGCTGGCGATCAACTCCGATCCGCCGGAGTGGTGTTCGCCGATCCAGGCTTCGTCGTAGCCGAGCTCGTCGAGTTGCTGAAGGGTGGCCACGTCCCGTGCGAAAGCAGTGAGGGGGTTCTGTCCCCGAGCCGTGTGAAACGGTGCCATGAAGACTCCGAAACGCATCTCATGTGTCCTTCCGTAAGATCGGATACAGGCCTGGCGACCCACCGCTGAAGGGCGCCCTCGCGTGGTGCTCGGGCTCCGGGCCGTTCTGGTCGAGGCCTCCGCATTCGCCGACAGCCTGCCCGCCCAGCGCGATGCCGGCGCCTTCACCGAATCCGCCTCCGGCGCCTGAGGAATCCCGTCGGTGCGCTCGCCCTGATCCCGCTCGTACGGGGGTGGGTTCGCCCCCGCCCCGCCTCGGTGACGGGGTGGGGCGAGGGGGTTTCAGGTGGTGGTCGGGAGTGGTGGGGGTCAGGGGATGGTGATGAAGCGGGCGGTGCTGGGGACTCCTTGGGCGTTGAGGGCGAAGAGCATGTAGGTGCCGGGGAGGACGACGCCCCTGTCGGCCGGGATGGAGACCGTATGGGTGTTGGTGCCCGCGGGGGTGGAGGTCAGGGGGACGCGCCGCTGGTCGTTGTCGGTGGAGTGGGTCGCGGCCGCCGCCCGCATCAGCACGAAGGAGGCCACCGGCCCGCCGGTGGTGACCGTGAGCGAAGTGCCCGCGGGGGCCCGGGTCGGTACGCCGCCGGTGATGGCGGGACGCGGTTTGGGTGAGCCGTCCGCGTTGAGCAGGTACGGCGGGGTGAACACGGCTCCGTCGGCGTGGTTGGTGGCGCAGTCGCCGCAGAGGCCGCCGCCGCCGGAGAAGATCCGGCCGTCGGGCAGCAGGTTCGCCACGCTGTGGTAGTTCCGCGGGATGGCCATGGTGGCGAGCGGGGTGAAGCTGCCGGTCGCCGGGTCCCACAGTTCGGGGGTCAGCACGGAGGTGGCGTCGCTGAACGGCACGGGGTACGACTGGCCGCCGAAGACGGCGACCTTGCCGTCGGGCATGACGACGCTGTTGGCGAAGGCGCGGGCCTGGTCCATGTCGCCCGTACGCGCGGCCTGGACCTGGCCGCCGTTGATGCTCACGGTGTACGCGCGCCGGGTGGCGGGCACGTTGTCGTACGCGGGCGAGCCGCCCAGGGTGAGCAGTTTGTCGATGTCGTACGCGACGGCGTTGCCGGTCATGGCGTCCTGGCTGTCGGCGCGGGTGCCGGCCGGGGTGATGCTGCCGTTCCCGGCGGTGGTGATCCAGTTCATCTGCTTGCTCGGGCCGAGCTGGAGCACCTTGCCGCCCGAAGTGGCGTACAGCCACATGTGGTTGTCGGCGCGGTAGGGGCCGGCCGGGTCGGCGGTCATGGTCGAAGTGGCCGGGACGCCGGGGAGCTTGCGCCAGGTGGAGGTGTTCGGGGACCAGACCTCGCCGGCCTTGTCGCCCGGGGCTCCGCTCCAGGACCCGCCGAGGACGAAGGCATCGCCGGTGGAGAGCAGGGTCATCGACTGGTAGCCGCGGGCGATGTTCATGTTGCCGGTCGTGGACCAGGTGTCGGTGGCCGGGTTGTAGATGCTGGCCTTCTCCGCGTTGCTGCCGCCGGTGACCAGGACCCGGCCGTCGGCGAGCATCGCGATGCCCGGGCAGAACATGTCGTGGCCGGTGTTGTCGACGCGGCGCTGGGTGACCTTGCCCGTCTTCAGGTCGAGGATCGCGGTCTGGGTGTAGCCGTTGCTGCCGCCGAAGCGGTCGACCGCGTACGCCGACCAGGCCAGGAGCTTGTCGCCGGGCAGGACGGCGGTGGCCACCGGTACGAGGGGGAATCCGATGGTCCGGTCCCAGGCGCCGTGGGTGGCCGGGTTGGCCGGTCCGCTCAGGCGTATCTCGGCGGCCGTGGTCCAGGGCCCGCGGTTGCCGGCCTCGCCGGTCGCGGTCAGGCGTACGTAGCGGGCGGTCGCGGTGCGGGTGAAGGTGGCGGTCTTGACGGTGTCGTCGTCGCGCCAGGTGCCCGCCGCGACCGGGGCGCCGAAGGTGGTCCCGTCGGTGCTGGTGGTAACGGTGTACGCGCCCGCGCGCCCGTTGGGGCCGTCGTTGCGGGGCTGGTAGACGAGGGCGGAGACGACCGCCGTGCGGTTCATGTCGATGGTGATGCTGTGCGGCAGCGGGGCCGGGGTGCCGGCATACCTGCTGTGCCAGATGGTGGCCGCGTTGCCGTCGAGGACGTTGGCCGCGCGGCCGTTCTCGGCGGCGGTCTCCTCATCGCTCGCCGTGGCCGTCCATCCGGTGCGGGGCAGGTCGACGGTGGCGGCCGGGGTTCCCGGGTCGCCGAGCAGGTTGAGCTCGGCGGCGGTGGTCCACGGGCCTCGGTTGCCGGCCTCGGTGGCAGCGGTGAGGCGGACGAACCGGGCGCCCGTCGGGGCGAATCCGAGGGTCTTGGCGGCGGCGTCGTCCGCGAGGGTGCCGGTGGCGACGGGACTGCCCCAGTTCTGCCCGTCCGCGCTCATGCTGATGCTGTACTCGCCGACGCGCCCGTTGGGGCCGTCGTTGCGGGGCAGGTAGACGAGGCCGGAGACGACCGCCGTGCGGTTCATGTCGATGGTGATGCTGTGCGGCAGCGGGGCCGGGGTGCCGGCATACCTGCTGTGCCAGATGGTGGCCGCATTGCCGTCGAGGACATTGGCCGCGCGGCCGTTCTCGGCAGCGGTCTCCTCATCGCTCGCCGTGACGGTCCATCCGGTCCGGTCGAGTAGCGGAGCCGCCGGCTCCATGGCGTTCGCCGGGGCCACGGCGTGATGCGGCGACGCCTTCGCCGCCTTTTGGCCGACTGGTGCGGACGCCGGCCGGAGCGCTGCCCCGTCGGGGCCGCCACCCGGCCCGGCACTCGCCACGCCGAGCCATGGCGTGGCCCCGACGAGCAACGAGCCGAGGGCAAAGGCGATGAGCAGAGGGGAACGGCGTAACGCTCGGGGGAGAGCGGAGATACGTCTGGGCTGCAATCGGACCTCCTGGGCAGACCGCGGAAGCGGAAAGAGAACGGTGAAGCGCCGACATCGGCTGTGAGCCCGCTGCGAATCTCTTGAACATAAGATCGTCGCACATTAACTCGGGCGCATAACAAGCGAGTTGGCGCAAAACCTCCGCCCTTGTACGCGAAGCCGACGCCTCCGCCGGTGCAGACCCTCGCCGCCGCCGGCGAACCCCTTCGCGTCCTGACCTACGACGGGCTGCGCGCCGCCGAGGCCAAGGGCGCGAAGGGCGGGCGTCGCCCCGCCGTCGCGGCCGCGACGGCCGCCGACGTGCGCACCGCGTACCTGGAAGACAGCTCCATCGCCGCCCTCACCCGCGGCCACCGGGTCAGCCGCGGCACGATCCGGACCGCCGTCGTCGGCCTCCTGCCCGAGCACACCGCCAGCGATGAGGAGGCGCCCGCCCCGGAGCTACCGGTCACACTGGACAGCCGGGCAAGGTCGCCGACTACCTCCGCGCCACCGAGCTGGAGCCCGCCCAGCGCGCCGCGCCCGGCCAAGGGGTGGCCGTACGGCACGGCCGGGGCTGCACCCTGCGCATCAGCGCCGTCCCTGCCGTGCACCGATCGCTCCTCGCCCACTGCCACCCCCTCGACGGCACTCTGGGTATCCCGGCCCTTTCGGCCCGGCGCAAGGCCCGCCGCGAGCACGAGAGCCGCGTCAACGCTCTCGTGGCCGACCACCTGCATTGAGAGCGGTCCTGGAGGTATGGCCCGCCGCCGGTACTGCCACGTGCGCGATGCCGTGCTCCCGGAGACCGCGACACGGCGGCGCCCGTATTGCGATCCGGCCTGACGCGCCCCGGCGGGCCGGGCCCGCCAACGGACCCGGCGGGACGGAAAGCTCGGCCGACTGCTATTCAAGGGATGTCGCACACGACGGGGCCGGAGTTCCGGCGTGTGCACGGGCCTTGGAGCACGGTGTCCTGTCCTTCTCCAGCCCGGTGGCGAAGGCCGCCGCGGGGCGGGGTGTCGGGAAGGGGAGCAAGCGCGGTCAGCAGCTTGCCCGCGCCGTGCCCGCCGAGGGGAGCGCCGCTGCCCCGTTCCGTTCAGCGGCGACGGCGTGCACGGCCAGGCACCCGGCGGCCGGATGCCTGGGCCGTAACCCGGCTTACAGGGTGGCTTTCCACCGGCCGCGGGCGAGTGTGGTCCGGCCGTCGGGGGTGATGGTGGCCTTGGCCCCGTAGACCGGCAGTTCGCCCCAGGTGTTGAGGTAGGTGCGGATAGCCTCCAGCGTGCAACCGCACTCGAAAGGCTCCACTCCCGTGACCTACCAGGACCTTCTCCCGGCCCTTGCCGGAGCGAGCGAGCAGCTCGATTGACAGCGGCCACGCGGAAATCGCTCTGACCGCAGCTTCGTGAAAGGCCGGATCAGGACGGTGCCCTGGCGCTTCGGCGTTGTCATTCGCGCTCGCGGGCTCTCGCGAGTGTGGAGACCATGATCTGGGCTTCGGCGGGCTGATCCGCGAGCCGTCCTGCTTCGAGGATCGCCTCGTCCGTCATCCGCGCGCCGACCTGGTGGGCTCGGTGAACGGCGTCGACGTTCAATTGTGCGGTCAGCACGAGGAGCCAGCGCATGGCCTGCACGGGGTCGGCTTCCGTACCGACGCCGTCCCGGTACCAGTCGGCCGCGACATCCGCCGCGCCGGCGTGGCCGTTCTCAGCTGCCCGCACGTACCAGCTCAAGGCTTCCTCGTTGCGTCTGTCGGCTGCCAACTGGTCTCCCAGCACCGCGGCAGCCTGCGTGATGCCTCCGCCGGCGGCCTGGGTCAGCAGTCGGAGGTACTCGTCGCGGTCAGCGCGACAGTTGCCTTCCCTCTGGGTGACCGCAGCGTTGAAGGCCCCGTAGGCGTCCCCTTTCGCGGCTGCCGCACGAAACAGCTCCAGAGCCTCGTCACGGTCCTCCTCCACTCCCTTGCCTCGCACCAGCATGAAACCGAAGGTGCGAAGGCCGGCGGCGTGACCAGCGGCGGCCGCGGCCCTGGCATAGCCGACCGCCATCGGAAGGGCGTCTTCGGTGAAGTAGTCCATCAAGATCCCCGCCATCAGAGCCTGCGCGGCAGGGTCGCCCGCATCAGCGAGCGGTCTGATGTGAGGGGCTGCGAATCTGCCGGCGGCGTTCGCGCCGTCCAGGCTGCCCAGCTTGGCAGCCTCGATCCAGGCAAGCCCGGCATCCACCCAGCGGCCGCCCTCAGCCGCTTCCTGCCCGGCGACGAGGAGCTCTTGTATCCGCGCCGACTCAGGTTGGGGCTGGACGGACATCACTGAGGCTCCTGGAAAGAGTGCGGGTGGCAACCGGCCATTGAAGCAGAAGCGTCTCTTCCGCACGGCGTCGGCCCCGGCAGGACGGATGCAGCTTGATCTCGCATCGGAGATCGGCGTCGACGCCGAGTCTCCCAGGCCCTCAAGACGGAACTCGGGTCAGACCCATTCGGGCAGTTCCCATACCCGACTCCACCATTACACCCGGACATGTCCCGGATCACCGGCGCCGGAACGGCCTTCACCGCCCACCTCGACCCCGTCCGCACACCCCTCAGCCTCGCCATCCAGCCCGCCCCCGGAAGGCCCCGCTGGACCGTGTGGTCCCCAACTGGTCCCCAAGAACAACGGAAAGGCGGCACCGGATTACTCCGATACCGCCTGCGACCTGCGAAAACACAAGTCGGGACGACAGGATTTGAACCTGCGACCCCTTGACCCCCAGTCAAGTGCGCTACCAAGCTGCGCCACGTCCCGTCCGCCGGCCCCGCCGCCGTGCGGCCGGGCTTGCAGGGAAGACTTTACCCCACTCGGCGGGTGGGTACGGCCGGTGGCCTGCGGGCGGGTGGGGGTTTCGGGGAGAATTCGGAACGTGGACAGGGCACCGAGAGACCGGGACAGTGAAGGGCGCGCCCGCAGTGCGCGGCCCCGGGACGGTTTGGGGCGGCCGTTGCCGTACGGGCGGGCCGGGGTGGCCCGTCAGGCCGAAGGGGTGGTGCGGGCGCCGCGCGACACCCTGGAGACGGCGCAGAAGCTGCTCGACGAGGGGAAACCGTTCCATGCGCACGAGGTGTTCGAGGACGCCTGGAAGTCGCGGCCCGAGCCGGAGCGCGATCTCTGGCAGGGGCTGGCCCAGCTCGCCGTGGGGCTGACCCACGCGGCGCGCGGCAATGCGCAGGGCGGGGTGACGCTGCTGCGGCGGGGGGCGGAGCGGATCGCGGGTTACGGGGATCCGTACGGCGTGGACGTGTCGGGGCTGACTGCATGGGCCCGGGATCTCGTGGAGCGGCTGTCCCGCGGGGGCGCGCCGGTCGATGCGCGGGCCGAGGCGCCGCGGCTGACCCTCACCTGAGGCGGCCGCCGGTTCCGCTGTGAGGGGGTCCGCTGCGGCCGGGGGACGGACGTGAGGGAGACTCGGCGGGTGAGGAAGATTTACGTGATCGGCATCGGGGCGGGCGACCCCGATCATCTGACGCTCCAGGCGGTCAAGGCGCTGAAGGCGGCCGACGCCTTCTTCATCCTGGAGAAGGGTGAGGTGAAGGCGGACCTGACCGGGCTGCGGCGGGACATTCTCGACGCCCATCGGGAGCCGGGCTCGTACCGTCTCGTCGAGGGCCGGGATCCGGAGCGGGACCGGGAGACCCCGGAGTATGTGCGCGCCGTCGACGACTGGCGGGTCCGCCGGGCCGATCTGTTCGAGCGGTTCATCGCGGACGATCTCGGCGACGGCGAGTGCGGGGCGTTCCTGGTGTGGGGCGATCCCGCGCTGTACGACTCCACTCTCGGGGTGCTGGAGGAGGTGGCGGCGCGCGGCACGGTCCGCTTCGACCACGAGGTGGTACCGGGCATCAGCTCGGTGTCGGCGCTGCTGGCCCGGCACCGGACCGGGTTGAACCGGGTGGCCCGCCCGGTGCAGATCACCACCGGGCGGCGGCTCGCCGAGGGCTGGCCGGAGGGGGTCGACGATGTGGTGGTGATGCTGGACGCCCGTACCGCCTTCACCCGCCATCTGGACCAGGACGCGTACATCTACTGGGGTGCGTACGTCGGTACGGCGGACGAGATCCTGGTGCAGGGGCGGCTCGCGGAGGTTTCGGAGCGCATCGAGCACCTGCGGGCGGAGGCCCGGGAGCGCAAGGGGTGGATCATGGACACGTATCTGCTGCGCAGGGGCTGAGGAGCGGGCGGTTCGGTCCGGGGGCGGCGGTACGGCGGCCTTCGCCGCCCCGGGCCCGAGGAGGGGCCCGCCCCGTCCGGACGGCGGTACAGCAGGTCGCTACGCCGTGCGGAGATCGTTCTCCCATGGGCTCCACCGGCGCTCCGGGTCATGGCCCTCCCCCGCGGAGTACGCCTGTTCGCCGACGGTCACCGTGAGGACGTCCACCCGCCAGAAGTAGAGCCACCGCTCCACGGTGATGGCGGCCCGGCCTGTGAAGGCCGCCGTCAGGAGGTCCGGCAGATCGGCCGCAGGGATGCACTCGAACGTCCAGCGGCCGAGGAAGAGGCGGACATCGGGGGCGTCGGGCCCCGCGCCCTCGAAGGTGATCCCCACTTCGGAGCCGCGCAGTTCGCCGTCCCATTCGGCCAGCCAGCCGGCTCCGCCGGTGGCGTGCACCTCGAAGCGGGGCTCGGTCGCGCCGAGGGCCTCCAGCGCGCGGGCGGCACGCGCCACGACGGGGACCTCGTCCGGGTAGGGAGCACGGACGGCCCTGCCGCGCCCGCGCGCCTCGTCGGCTTCGTGGACCTCGTACGTCCCGTACTCCCCGGATGCGTCCGGGGCGCTTCCGCTCCGCTCCCCCGCCATCTCCGGCCCCTTCCTGTCGGTACGCCTCAGGGGTGGGCGACCGGGCCGGCCTCCGATGTCCCGGGCGGCCCGCCGTCCCGTGGGCAGGATCCCACAGGCCGTGGTCCCGCCCGGTGCCGCAGACGGCGCCGCCGCCGTGGCGGGGGCGGGGAAATCCCCTGGTCCCCGGGCAAACTCCGGCTCGTACCGACCGTCCTCCGGAGACGACGAATGCCCGCGCGCCGTCGCGGTTCTCACGGGGTGTCAGCAGACCTGCCGGCCGGATGACCTGCCGCGGGCGAACCGCGGCGCACGGCGAACCGGGGGGAACGGCCGCGGGCGGTGGACAACGCGAAGAGCGAGCCGTCGCTCGCCTGGCCGTGTCCGCGCGGCACCCGGCCGATCCTGAGCCACCGGAGCTATCTGCACTCCCAGCGGCTGCTCGCCTCGCAGGGCTATGTGACCGTGTCGATATCCGCCAACGGCATCAACGCCCAGGACAACGACACGGCGGATCTGGGGGCGCAGGCCCGGTCTTCCCTGGTCCGCCTCCATCCGGCGCGCTGGGCCGCGTGGTCGCGCGGTGGCACGGCGCCGGACGCGGTGCGCCGGGCGGGCCCGGCCGATCTCTCCCGGGTGCTGCTCGGTCTGGTTCGGTGAACTGTTCCGGGCATCGCCGTCGCCGGAGCGGGCGCTGTCGAAGGCCTGGCCGGAGTACACCTCGTTCGGTGTGGAGTTCCCGGTCGGCGGGACCGGTGTGGACATCACCGTCCCGACGGTCGCGGACGCCGTGCGCGAGCCGGTGGAGAACGTGGCGCTGACGCTGCTCGACGGAGACGGCAACAGTACGGGTCCCGAGGTGCGGGGTACGGTGCGCGACGCGCCCTGACCCGTCCGCCCGGTGGGCCGGCCGGGCCTGTTCCGGTCCGGCCGGCCCACCGGGGACCGGCTATCCCGCGATCGCCGCCGCGATCTGCCGGGACGTCTGGGCGGCGACCCCCGGGTTCACCGCGGCGTAGTGGCGGTACGCGTTCAAACCCGTGGCCAGGGCCCAGCCCCGGCCGCGGGTCCACGTCGCCTCGTCGGCGCCGAGGGCGGCGCGGAACACCTGCCGGGTCCGGGGCGACAGCAGGGTGAAGGCCACCATCAGGTCCCGGGCCGGGTCCCCGAGACCGAGGCTGCCGAAGTCGATGACGGCGCTCAGTCTGCCGTCGCGGGTCAGCAGATTGCCGGTGTGGAAGTCACCGTGGAACCAGACCGGGGGCTGCTGCCGGGCCGGTGCCGCCAGGGCCGCGTCCCATACCGCGGTCATCGCCGCCGCGTCGAACACCCCGCCGGTGGCGGCGATGGCCGCCCGGGTGGCACCGTCCCGCCCGGCCAGCGGGTCCGCCGCGAGCGCGGGGTCGCGCAGCGCCTCCGCGCCCTCCGGGCCCACGGGCGCGAACCGCTGGAGCGCGGTGAGGAAACCGGCGAGCGTTTCGGCCGCGGCGGCCGATTCGCCGAGGCCGCCCGGGGTTGCCGTGGAGCCGTCCAGCCAGCGGGAGACCGCCCATGGCCAGGGGTATCCGAACCCGGGTTCGCCGACGGCGACCGGTACGGGAACGGCCAGGGGGACGTGCGGGGCGAGGCGGGGCAGCCAGATGTACTCCTTGGCGGCCTGTCCGACGGCCTCCTCGTGCCGCGGCAGCCGGACCGACAGCTCCCCGCCGAGGCGGAAGATCACGTGATCGGAGCCGCCGGGTTCGACGGGGACCAGCGGCAGACCGGACCAGCGCGGGAACTGGTCGTCGACCAGTCGGCGGGCGAGCGCGGCGTCGATCGCGGGCCGGGTACCTCCGGTTGTCGCCTGTGCCACCACGGTCTCCCCCGGGTCTCGGCCCGCGGTCGGCGGGCGGTCACCGCCCATCCCAGCCGACCGGACCGGGGAGCGTCGAGCCGTTTTCCGTACGGGCACCCTCACGGCCGAGGGTCGTTCGTCGCCGGTACGTGTCGGGGCTCAGACGCCGGGCTCCGTGGCCGCCCCGGCACCGGCGGCCCCGTCCGCCGTACCGCCGGTGCCGTCGGTGCCGTCGGTGCCGTCGGCAGGTTTCTTCCCCTCCTTGACGGAGAGTTCGAGTTCGCCGTCGGCCGCGTCGGCGACGACCGTGTCGCCGGGGTCCAGGCTGCCGTCGAGGAGCAGCGTCGACAGCCGGTTGTCGAGTTCGGTCTGGAGGGTGCGGCGCAGCGGCCGGGCGCCGAACTCGGGCTGGTATCCGCGGTTGGCGAGGAGTTCCTTGGCGGGTTCGGTGACCTCCAGGCCGATGTGCTGGGCGTGGAGCCTGCGCCGGCTGCGGTCGAGCAGCAGGTCGACGATGTGGACGAGGTCGTCGCGGGTCAGCGCGTGGAAGACGATGACCTCGTCGACGCGGTTGAGGAACTCGGGGCGGAAGTGCGCCTTCAGGTCGCTCATCAGCTCGTCCTTGATGGCGGCGACCTCCCCGTGGTGCGCCAGGATCCGCTGGGAGCCGATATTGCTGGTCATGATGACCACGGTGTGCCGGAAGTCGACGGTACGGCCCTGGGCGTCGGTGAGCCGGCCGTCGTCGAGGACCTGGAGCAGCAGGTTGAAGACGTCGGGGTGGGCCTTCTCGACCTCGTCGAAGAGGACGACGCTGTACGGTTTGCGGCGCACCGCCTCGGTGAGCTGTCCGGCCTCTTCGTAGCCGATGTAGCCGGGGGGCGAGCCGACGAGCCGGGAGACGGTGTGCCGCTCCTGGAATTCGCTCATATCGAAGCGGACCATCCGGTCGGCGTCGCCGAAGAGCAGCTCGGCCAGGGCCTTCGCCAGCTCCGTCTTGCCGACGCCGGTGGGGCCGAGGAAGAGGAAGCTGCCGGTGGGGCGGTCGGGGTCGCCCATTCCGGCCCGGCCTCTGCGGACGGCCTGGGAGACGGCGGTGACGGCCTCTTCCTGGCCGACGACGCGTTCGTGGAGGGAGTCCTCCAGTTTCAGCAGGCGTTCCCGTTCGGTCTCGGTGAGCTGGGAGACCGGGATGCCGGTACGGGCCGAGAGCACCTCGGCGATATCGTCGGCGGTGACGCTCGCGGCCTGTTCGCGCTCCCGGCCCGTCTCGCCGATCTCCTTCTCGGTCTGCCGGATTCCCTCCTTGAGGGCCCCGGCGCGTTCGTAGTCCTCGGCGCCGACGGCCTCGTCCTTCTCCCGGCGGAGTTTGGTGAGTTTCTCTTCGAGGTCCGCCGACGGGGAGGGTCCGCCGACGTTCCGCAGCCCGACGCGGGCTCCGGCCTGGTCCATCAGGTCGATGGCCTTGTCGGGCAGGAAGCGGTCGGTGAGGTAGCGGTCGGAGAGGGCGGCGGACGCGTCGAGGGCCTCGTCGGTGAAGCGGACCTGGTGGTGGGCCTCGTAGGCGTCGCGCAGCCCGCGGAGGATCTCCACGGTCTCGTCGACGGTCGGCTCGGGCACCATCACGGGCTGGAAGCGGCGTTCGAGTGCGGCGTCCTTCTCGATGTGCTTGCGGTACTCGTCGATGGTGGTGGCGCCGACGACGCTGAGGTCGCCGCGGGCGAGCGCGGGTTTGAGGATGTTCCCGGCGTCCATGGCGCCCTCGCCGCCCCCGCCCGCGCCGACGACGGTGTGGAGTTCGTCGATGAAGAGGACGATGCTCTTGTCGGCGGCGGTGACTTCGTCGATGACCTTCTTGAGCCGCTCCTCGAACTCGCCGCGGTACTTGGATCCGGCCACCAGTCCCGGCAGGTCGAGGGAGACGACCCGGCGGTCCCGCAGGGACTTCGGGACCTCCCCGGCGACGATCCGCTGGGCGAGGCCCTCCACGATGGCGGTCTTGCCGACGCCGGGGTCGCCGATGAGCACGGGGTTGTTCTTGGTGCGGCGGGAGAGCACCTCCACCGTCTGTTCGATCTCCTGGGCCCGGCCGACGACCGGGTCGAGGCGTCCGCCTCTGGCCTCTTCGGTGAGGTCGCGGCCGTACTGGTCGAGGGTCGGGGTGTCCCCGCCGCCGCGGGGGCCCTCGGCGTTCCGCCCGGGTGCCGGGCCGCCCAGTGCCCCCGAGGGGACGCCTTCCGAGCGCAGGGCCGCGCCGAGTCCGGAGCGGGGGTCGTCGGCGAGGGCGGCGAGGATGTGTTCGGGGCCGATGTAGGAGGCACCGGCGGCCTGGGAGCGGGCGTGGGCGGCGAGGAGGGCCCGTTTGGCGGCCGGGGTGAGAGAGGGTTCCTCGTCGCCGCCGCCGGAGGGGAGGGTACGGGCGATGTCCTCGGCGAGCCGGTCGGGGTCGGCGCCCGCGTGCTCCAGCACCTGCCGCCCGGCGGGCACCTGGGTCGCGGCCCAGAGCAGGTGCGGAGTGTCGAGGTCGGATCCGTCCCGGGCGGCGCGGGCGCCGGCCGCGGCGAGCAGTTCGTGCGCGGAGTCGCTGAGCAGCCGGCCGATGGGCACCCGCTGGACGGCGGGCGGGGAGGCCGCGGGGCTCATCCCGAAGAACCGGTTGAACAGGTCGGAGAACGGGTCCCCGGACCCGAAGGGCGAAGTCGTCACGGTGATCATCCCTCCGCCGGGCGTCACCGGGCCGGGGTCCGCCCGCCGGGCGCCCACCGCATCGTTTGTGCCCGTACCGGCACCATTGTTCCCTTGTGTCCGGGGTCCGGCGACCGGAGCGCGGCGCCGGTGGGGCCGTCCGGGGAGCCCGGCGCCCGACGCGGTCAGCGTGCGCCGGATCCGGGCTCCGCTCCGTACCCCATCTGTGCCGAGAGCCGGCCGACGGTCTCCAGCAGTGCCTCGGCGCAGCGGCCGGCCTCCTTGCGGAAACGTTCACGGGGGCCGCTGATGCTGATCACTCCGACGGGGTGGCCGTGGTGGTCGAGGACGGGGGCGGCGACCGACGAGGAGCCGGGCTGCCGTTCGCCGCTGGAGCGGGCGTAGCCTCGGCGGCGGATGGCCGCGATGTCCTTCCGGAGGGCCGCCGGGTCGGCGGGGGTGGCGTCGGTGAGGCGGGTCAGCGGGGCCCGGTCCAGATAGGCAGTGATGTCGTCGTCGGGCAGGAACGCCAGAAACGCCTTGGAGGAAGCGCCCGCGTGGAGGGGGTAGGGCACGCCGAGCCGGACCGACATGATGACCTCCCGGCTGGGGGTGACCTGGTCGACGTAGACGCGGCTGTCGCCGGTCCGGATCGACAGGGTGGCGGTTTCGGCGCTGAGCCGGGAGAGGCGGGTCAGTTCGGGAGCGGCGAGCCGGCGGACGTCGATACGGTCGAGGTAGGCCAGGCCGAGGCGCATGGTGGAGAGTCCCAGCGCGTACCGCCGGGTGGCCTCGTCGAGTTCGACGAGGCCGCGCAGCCGCAGGGAGGTCAGGATGCGGTGCACGGTGGGCTTGGAGAGGCCGAGCCGGTCGGCGATCTCGGTGACGCCGAGGGTGATCGCGCCGGGTTCGGCGAAGAGGAGCAGGACATCGGCCGAGCGTTCGACGGTGGACGCGCTCTGGCTGCCGCCCGCCGAGCCCCGGGGCGCGGCCCCGGTAGCGGAAGTGGTGGTGGTGTCGGTGCTGTTGGTGGTGTCGGTCGGCATATGCGTCCCCTGCCCGTGGAGCGGTCGTGGTCTGGTGTCCGGACGGACCCCGCGCCGGGTGGCGGGAGGCCGTCCGGGCCCCGGCCGGACCGGCGCGGCGGTTCCGGGCCGGCCGTCGGCATTCCGATGATAGGAACGCAGTTCCGCCCCAGGGGTCGCGGGGTCTCAGCCGAACAGCGCCGCGGTATCGGGCGCCGTGGCCAACGAGCCTACGGCGTCCGCGAGTTGCCGGGCACGTTCCGGAGTCGTACCGCGCTCCGCGTTCAACCGGAACTTGGTCAGCAGCTCGGCGCGGCTCAGTGGATGACCGGGGCCGCCGCGGGAGGAGTCGACCCGCTTCTCCAGCCGGGCCCCGCCGCGGGTGCGGACCCGCAGGACGGCCGCGAAGGCGGTGGGGAAGATCTCGCCGGCCCGCTCGTCGGCGAAGCAGGTCACCCGCGCCGCCAGGGCGAGCCTTCCGGGGTCGCCCAGGGTTTCGGGGGTGAAGTCGTCGAGGTGGACGCCGAGTCCGCCGCCGCCGAGCAGGGCGGTGGCAACGGTGAAGGGCCCGGAGAATTTGGCGTGGTACGGGGTACGGGGGCGGACCTTCTCGTCCCGGGGCTCGGCCACCGTCCGCAGGGTGGGGGCCGGCAGGCCCAGTTCGGCGGAGGCGATGTCACCGGGGTCGAGGCCGTCGGCGCGCAGGGCCAGGGCGCAGTCGATGGCGGGGTGGGTGAAATGGTTGGAGGGGTAGGGCTTGTAGACGGTTCGCAGTGTCTCCCACCGGTCACCGAGCCCGCCGAGCAGGGCTTCCGTATCGCAGGTGCCGTCCAGCCAGGCCCGGAAGAAGCCGAATCGTCCTTCCAGGACGGTCGGCGGGCCGGTGATTCCGGCGTGGGCGAGGGCCGCGGCCATGACCCCGGAGTGGGCGGCCCAGCCGCAGTGGATCCGTTTGACGGTGCCTCCGGTGCGGTTGGCCTCCAGAATGCCGGAGCCCATGCTGGCGGCGATGCCGAGGGCGTCGGCGACGCCCTGTTCGTCGAGTCCGTAGAGCAGGGCGACGGCGGCCGCGGCCCCGAGGGTGCCGCAGATGGACGTGGCGTGCTGGCCCTTCTCGAAGAAGAGGGAGTTACGGATCCCGGGGACGTACGACGCCATGCCGAGGCGGTTGCAGATCTCGATACCGGCGGCGACGGCCGCCGCGAGCCGGACGCCGCTCGCCCCGGTCTCCTCGGCTGCGGCCAGGGCGGCCGGCACCACGGAGGCGCTGGGGTGGAGAACGGACGGCAGATGGGTGTCGTCGAAGTCGAGGGTATGGGCGAGGGTGCCGTTGACCAGGGCGGCCTGGGCCGCCGGGAGTCGGCCGGCCGCCCCGAACAGGCTCGCGCGGGGGCTGCCGCCCATGGCGCGTACGGTGTCCAGCACGGCCTCGGCCGGGCCGCCCTCGGCCCGTCCGGCCAGACAGTTGCCGACGACGTCGAGGACCCGGCCGGTCACATCGGAGGCGACCTCGGCGGGCAGCCCCCGGTCCCGGCAGTCCACGGCGAACCGGGCGAGCCGCTGGACCGCGGTACGGGGGTCGGCCGAGGCGTCCGGGCCCGAGGCGGCCCCGACCACGTTCGCTGTCGTACGGGAGTTCCCGCTCACGACCCGTCACCCCCGTCCGCACGGGGTCCGTACGGCGCGGCGGTGGAGTCTTCCGGTGGCGCCGGAGGGGCCGGTGCTCCCGGGGCAGGGCCGGGGTCGGGCAGCAGGGCCAGCGGGCGTACCGGCGCTCCCGTCGCGCCGACGACCGGCAGCGGATTGAGTACGAGGGTGAACTCCCGTGCCCCGCTGTCGAGCAGTTCGTCGAGCTTCATCGTCTCCACGATGTTGACGCCCGATTCGACCAGCAGGATCCGGTGGACGGGCAGGGTGGCGTGCCCCTGTCCCGGCGCGAGGTGCTCGAAGGCGATGGTTTCGCCGCCCACGGCCCGGGGGCGGTGCCCGGCGAGCCACCGTCCCGCGGCCTCGCCCGGCCCCGGCACCCCCTGCTCCCGGCCGATGAAGGCGGTGGCGTCGGCCCAGTGCCGGGACCAGCCGGTGCCGATGAGCAGGACGTCCCCGGGGCGGGGTTCGAGTCCGGCCGCCGCCCGTTCCAGGTCGTCGGGGGTGATCTCGTATCCGGCGGGGAGGACCGGCACTCCGTGTACGGCGGCGAGGTCGAGGAGCAGGGCCCGGCCGACGTACGGTTCGAAGGTGTCGATGCCCAGTGCGCCGAATCCGAGGTGGTCGCTGATATCGGCGGGGCGCAGTCCGCCGTACAGCAGACCGTCCTGGGAAACATGGGCGAGGGCGTCGACATGGGTGCCGACATGACCTCCCATGACGATGATCTCGTTGGCGGCCGAGCCGCCGTCGGGGCGCAGCAGATCGCCGTGGCGGCGTTCCAGGGCCATCCGGAACGGAGGGTGGTTGGGCGACTGGGGCATGCCGCGCCGCAGGGGCTGGGCGAGGTCGATCGTACGCATGGTCAGATGACGCCCTTCGCATGGAGTCGGTCGAGATCGTCGGGGCCGAGGCCGAGCCGTTCGCCGTAGACCTCGGCGTTGTGGGCTCCGATCGCGGCGCCGGTGCTGCGGATCGACCCGGGGGTCTCGGAGAGCCGGAAGAGGACGTTTTGCATCCGGAGGGGTCCGAGGTCGGGGTCGTCGACGGTGGTGACGGTGTCCAGGGCCCGGTACTGGGGATCGTCGAAGACGTCCCGGATGTCGTAGACGAGGGCGACGGCCGCCTGGGCCGCCTCGAAGGCGTCGACCACCTCGGCGGCGTCGCGGGCGGCGATCCAGTCGCCGACGTGGGCGTCGAGGAGGTCGGCGTGGGCGGCGCGGCCCGCGCCGCCCGAGAACCAGGGCGCGTCGATGACCTCGGGGTGGCCGACGAGTCTCATCACGCGTTCGGCGATGTTCTGGGCGCTGGTGGAGACGGCGACCCAGCGGCCGTCGCGGGTGCGGTAGGTGTTGCGGGGCGCGTTGTTGGCGGAGCGGTTTCCGGTGCGTTCCTGGATCCGGCCGAGCTGGTCCCAGATCATCGGCTGGGGGCCGAGCAGGGTGACCAGCGGTTCGATGATGGCCAGATCGACGATCTGGCCCCGGCCGTCTCCCGGTCCGGTGTCCCGGTGCCGGAGCGCCATCAGGATGGCGTTGACGCAGGTCAGTGCGGCGATTCCATCGGCGAGGCCGAACGGCGGCAGGGTGGGCGGCCCGTCGGGTTCACCGGTGGCGGCGGCGAATCCGCTCATCGACTCGGCGAGGGTGCCGAAGCCGGGCCGGCGGGCGTAGGGGCCGAACTGGCCGAAGCCGGTGACCCGGGCGATCACCAGCCGGGGGTTGATCCGCCGGAGTTCCTCGGGGGCGAGGCCCCAGCGCTCCAGGGTCCCCGGGCGGAAGTTCTCGATGAGCACGTCCGCGTCGGCGGCGAGCGCACGGAGCAGCTCCGCGCCTTCCTCGGTGCCGAGATCGCAGGTGACGGCCTTCTTGTTGCGGCCGAGCATCTTCCACCAGAGGCCGTGCCCGTCCTTGGCCGGGCCGTGGGTACGGGACGGGTCGCCCTTGGCGGGGTGTTCGACCTTGATGACCTCCGCGCCGAAGTCTCCGAGGACCGTGGCCGCGAGGGGTCCGGCGAAGAGGGTGGCGAGGTCGAGGACGAGGGTTCCGGCCAGCGGGCCCGGGGGGTGCGGCGGCCGGGTGCCCGGGGCCGGTCCCGGGGGCGGTGGTGGTGGGGAGTCGTGGTCGTGGTGGGGCTGCGGTGCCGGTCGTGCCATCGGTCCTCCCGCGGTCGGAGCTGTTCCTGTGAAGCGGGTCCGTTCCGGTGAGCGGAACGCTGTTACGAATTCTCGTTCACGACCCTGGCGCTTGAATGTAGAACGGCGTTACGTTTTTTGGAACAGGCCCGGCAGCAGCGGCCCTTCATCCCGAAGGAGGTGATGGCCGGTCGGATCCCCCTGACCGGCCCGATCCGTATGACTCGATACGACCTGCTCGTCAAGGGCGGCCTTCTGGTGGTGCCGTACCACGGCGAAGTCCGCGCCGACCTCGCCGTCTCCGGCGGCCGGATCGCGGCGATCGGCGACGACCTGCCGACCGCCGGAGCGGCCGAGGTGATCGACGCCCGGGACCGCTTGGTGCTCCCCGGCGCCGTCGACGCCCACTACCATCTGGGGATCTACCGCGACCTCGGGCTCGACGCGGCCGAGGAGACCCGTTCGTCCCTGGTCGGCGGGGTCACCTCGGTACTCTCGTACTTCCGTACCGGGCAGCACTATCTGAACCGCACCGGCAGCTACCGGGAGATCTTTCCCGAGGTGCTGGGCGCGGTGCAGGGCCGCGCCTACACCGACTACGGCTTCCATCTGGCGCCGATGACCGTCGGCCAGATCGCCGAGATCCCTTCCCTGGTCGCGGACCACGGGGTGACCTCGTTCAAGTACTACATGTTCTACAAGGGCTTCGACCTCGCGGCGAACAGCCGGGACGCCCGCTCGTTCACCATGGGGGACGAGTACGACCTCGGCCATCTCTATCTGATCCTGGAACAGCTCGCCCGCACCCAGCGGGACCACCCCGAGCTGCGGCTCTCCCTCTCGCTCCACTGCGAACAGGCCGAGCTGATGCGGGTGTTCATCGAGCGGGTCCGGGCGAGCGGGGCGCCGCAGAATCTGCGGGCCTACTCGGACGGGCGGCCCCCGCTGACCGAACAGGTCGCCATCGGCGAGGCGGCGACGCTCGCCGCGCATGCGGGCGCCCGGGTCAATCTGCTCCATCTCTCCAGTGCGGATGCACTGGAGTCGGCGCTCACCGCCCGCCGCCACCACGGCACCGACATGCAGTTCGAGGTCACCCTCCACCACCTCTGCCTCGACCACGAAACGCTGGACGCCCGCGGTGGTCTCGGCGGCAAGGTGAATCCGCCGATCCGTACGGCCCGGGACGCCGAACGGCTCTGGGAGGGCGTCCGCGACGGGTCCGTCGACTGGGTCGCCTCCGACCACGCCTGCTGTATGGAGGAGGAGAAGGGGGACGAGCTGTGGCCCGCCCGTCCGGGGTTCGGCGGCAGCGCCCTGCTGTACCCGGTCCTGCTGAGCGAAGGGTTCCACCGCCGGGGCATCCCGCTGACCAGGATCGCGGAGCTGGCGTCGGCCCGGCCGGCGCGGGCGTACAACCTCTGGGGCCGCAAAGGCAGTCTCACGGTCGGCTACGACGCCGATTTCACGGTCGTCGATCCCCAACTGGAGCAGGAGGTCCGGGCCGAGCTGCTGCTGTCGGGCCAGGACCACTGTCCGTTCGAAGGCGTACGGGTGCGGGGGTGGCCGGTGACGACGGTGGTCGGCGGCCGGATCGCGTACCGGCTCGGTGACGGCGGACCGGAGGTGGCGGATGAACCCACGGGCCGCTATCTGCGCCGCGACTGACCTTCCGGCCCCCGGCCGGTCCGGGGACGGGAGCGGGCCGTGAGATCCGCGCTGTACGTTCCCGCCGACGCGCCCCGCAAGCTGGACAAGGCCCTCAACCTGGAGACCGACGAGATCATCGTCGATCTGGAGGACGCGGTACCGCCGCCCGCCCGGGCCGGCGCGCGCAGGAGCGCGGCGGAGTGGCTGGCGCGGAACGCGCCCGGCGCCGGCCCGGGGATCTGGGTACGGGTGAATCCGGGGGCCGCCGGAATCGAGGACGCCGCCGCCGTGGCGGTGCCCGGGGTCGCCGGGGTCGTCGCGGCGAAGACCGGTTCGGCCGCCGGACCGGCCGCGCTCGGGCCTCCGCTGCGGGCGGCCGAGGAGCGGTACGGACTCGCCGCGGGCAGCTTCGGGATCGTCGCCCTGGTCGAGACGGCCGCGGGCGTGCTGGCGGCGCCGGAGATCGCCCGGGCGCCCCGGGTGGTCCGGCTCCAGCTCGGCGAGGCGGACCTCCGGGCCGAACTCGGCGTCGAACCCGGCCCGGAGGGGCTGGAACTGCTGTACGCGCGCTCCCGGATCGTGCTGGCGTCGGCGGCCGCGGGGCTGCCGCCTCCCCCGGCACCGGTGTGCACGGACGTCCGGGACACCGAGGCACTGCGACGGACCACCCTGGCCTTCCGCGCCCTGGGATTCCGCGGCCGCGCCTGTATCCATCCCGCCCAACTCGCGGTCGTCAATGAGGTGTTCACACCCAGTGACGACCAACTGGGCCGCGCCCGTGATCTGGTCGAACGGTATGAGCGGGCGCTGGCCTCCGGGGCCGCGGTCGGCCTGGACCCCGACGGCGGACTGATCGACGAGGCCGTGGTGCGCTCCGCCCGGCGGCTGCTCTCCGGCGCCTGAATCCGCACGTCACGGCCCGGCGGCCGGGTCCCTCCGGCGGATTCGCGCCATGCCCCCTCCCCGATCCCCTCGATTTTCGGCCGAACTCATTCGGCCAAAAGCATTGACGGCCTGTCGGCAAAGTTGTTTTATCCCCTAACAACTGGGAGGCAATCATGCCAGATGTCCTTGTTGCCGGTGCGGGCCCCGTGGGTCTGACCACCGCCCTCCTGCTCGCCGAACACGGTCTGACCGTCGAGGTTTTCGAAGCCGCCGACGCCATCAGCACCCAGCCGCGGGCCTCCACCTTCCATCCGCCGACCCTCGACCTCCTCCACCGGATCGGGCTCGCCGAACCCCTGATCGCCCAGGGCCTGAAGGCCCCGGTCTACCAGCACCGGGACCGCGAACGCGGACGCGTCGCCGACTTCGACCACGCCCATCTCGCCCGGGACACCGGCTTCCCCTTCCGGCTCCAGGCCGAACAGCACAAGCTCTGCGCCCTGCTCCTCGAACGGCTCGGCGACCGGGTCCGCTTCAACCACCGGGTCCTCGGGGTCTCCCAGGACGAACAGGGGACCGTCGTCTGCGCCGAGGGCCCCGACGGGCCCCTGGTCGCCCAGGCCGGCCATCTGATCGACGCGGGCGGCGCCCCCGGCGCCGTCCGCCAGGCCCTGGGCATCGGATTCGAGGGCTTCACCTACGAGGACCGCTATCTGGTACTGCTGACCGACTTCCGCTTCGAGGACCATCTCGAAGGACTGGCGAAAGTCGCCTATATCTCCGACCCCGACGAGTACGTGGTGCTGCTGCGGGCCCCCGACGCCTGGCGGGTGCTGTTCCCCGTACGGGAGGACGTCACCGACCCGGCGGAGTGGGAACGGATGCTCCAGGGCGTCGTGGCCCGCCCGGAGCCGTACACCGTCCTCCACCACCAGCTCTACTCCGTGCACCAGCGGGTGGCGGAACGCTTCCGGGCCGGCCGGGTCCTGCTGATCGGCGACGCCGCGCACATCAACAGCCCCATCGGCGGTATGGGCATGAACAACGGGATCCACGACGCTTTCGCGCTCGCCGCGGCGCTGCGGCCGGCCGGGGTGCGGGACGGATCCGCGCCCTGGACGGACGAGGCCCTCGACTCCTGGGCGGACCGCCGCCGCCGTACCGCACTCGAATACGTCAAGGTCATCACCGACCGCAACGCCCGCGCCCTGGGCGAGAAGGACCCGGAGCGCAGGCGCACCGCCCAGGCGGAACTGGCGGCCACCGCCGCCGACCCGGAGAAGGCCCGCGACTGGCTGCTCGACGCCTCGATGCTGCGCGCGGTCCGCGGACAGGGACTGCTGCCGTGCTGAGGATCGGCGGCCAGCGGGCCCGGCTCGCGGTCCTCGTCCCGTCCACCAACACGGTCGTGGAAGCCGAGTACCAGGCACTGGCCCCGCCCGGGGTCACCGTCCACACCGGGCGGATGCCGGTCCCCGCCCCCTCCGTGGCCAGCGACGACGACACCACCCGGCTCCTCGCCGACGTCCGCAGGGGGGTGCCCGGCGCACTCCGCTCGGTGCTCGACTGCCGTCCGGACCGGGTACTGCTCGGCATGTCGGCACCCACCTTCTACGGCGGGACCGAGGGGGCGCGGGCGTACGAATCGGAAATAGCCGCCCTGGCCGGGATGCCCGTCACCGCCGGATCCACCGCCTGCACCCGGGCGCTGCGGGCCCTGGGCGCCCGCCGGATCGCCGTCCTCAGCCCCTATCGGCCGGTCAACGACACCCAGGTACGGCGCTACTTCACCGAAGCCGGATTCACGCTCACCGGGCTGCGGTCACTGCTCTGCACCTCGGCCACCCAGATCGCGGAGGTCGGCGAGGAGGACATCGTGCCCGTCGTCGAGGAGCTGGCGGCGACCGCACCCGACGCGATCGTGCAGGTCGGCACCAATCTCTGGTTCGCCGGTCTGGCCGCGGAACTGGAGCGCCGGCTCGCCCTGCCGGTGGTCGCGATCAACACCGCGACCCTCTGGACGGCCCTGCGCGAGCACGGCATCACCGACCGGGTCGAGGGCGCCGGCCGACTGCTGGCCGAACACTGAAGGGAACCCCGTATATGCCCACCCCCGCACCGTCCGCCTCCGCCCCCGCGGCACCCTCGCGGTCCGGCAGTTCCGCGGACGAATCCTGCGACGAACCCGGGCCGCCGGCCGCGGACTCACTGATCGTCAGCCCGATCGACGGCCGGCCGATCCGGCGCGTCGGGCGGATGACCGCGACCGAGGTCGCCACCGCCTACGACACCGCCCGGACCGCCCTCGCGGACTGGCGCGAGACGCCCGCCGAACGGCGCGGCCGGATCCTGCTGCGCACCGCCGAACTCCTGGACAGCCGGGTCGAGGAGTTCGCCGCAGCCGAGACCCTCAACACCGGAAAGCTCCTCAAGGACACCCGCCGCGAGGCCACCCGGGCCGCCGCCTGCTTCGCCTACTACGGCGGGCTCGCGGACAAGGTCACCGGGGACACCCTCGACGTACCGGGCCCCTTCCACACGTACACGCGCCGCGAACCGTACGGGGTCGCGGTCGGGATCATCCCGTGGAACGTCCCCTATGTCTTCGCCGCGAAGAAGATCGCCCCCGCACTGGCCTTCGGCAACGCCAGTCTCCTCAAACCCGCAGAGGAGACCCCGCTGACGGCGCTGATGCTGGCGGAGGTGCTCGCCGAAGCGGGGCTGCCCCCAGGGGTGGCGCAGATCGTCACCGGAGACGCGGACACCGGCCGGGCCCTGGTGTCGGATCCGCGCGCCGACCTGATCGTCTTCACCGGGGCCGACAGCACCGGGCGGGCGATCGCCGCCGAAGCGGCGGCCCGGCTCACCCCGACCGCGATGGAGCTGGGCGGCAAATCACCGCAGATCGTCTTCGCCGACGCGGATCTCGACGGGGCGCTGGCCTCCGTGCTGCTGGGCGCGTTCAGCGCCACCGGACAGATGTGCATCGCGGGCTCCCGGCTGCTGGTCCAGCGGGAGGTGTACGAACCGTTTGCCGCCCGGCTGCGCGAGGCCGTGGCGGGGCTGCGGGTCGGTGATCCGCGGGAACGGTCCGTGCAGGTGGGGCCGCATGTCACCCCGGGGCAGCGGGACAAGACCCTGCGGATGATCGAAGCCGGTCTCGCGGAGGGCGCGGTACGCGCGGCGGCCGCACCCGTACCGGACGACGAACGCCTCGCGGGCGGCTTCTACGTACCGCCGACGCTGTTCACGGGAGTGACTCCGGAAATGACGGTGATGCGGGAGGAGATCTTCGGCCCCGTACTGGCGGCGATGCCGTTCGACACCGAGGAAGAGGCCCTGGAACTGGCCCACGCCACCGATTTCGGGCTCGCCGCCGGGGTCTGGACCACGGACCTGGGGCGCGCCCACCGGATGGCGGCCCGGCTGCGCGCGGGCACGGTCTGGCTGAACACCTACCGGATGCTCTCCGACAGCGTGCCGTTCGGCGGCGTCGGCCGGTCCGGGTACGGCCGCGAGGGCGGGCCCGACGCCGTCCGCCTCTACACCTGGACCAAGAGCGTATGGACGTGCACCGAGCCGGGTCCGCCTCCCGGCTACGAGTTCTGAGCAGATTCCCGGCCCCACCGCACACCCCGACCCCAACCGGATCCCCTGACCTGGAGTCACCATGCTGATCGTCCTCGCGGGAGCCACCGGCCGTACCGGCCGCAGGCTGATCCCGCTGCTCACCGCCGCCGGGCACGCCACCCGGGCGCTGACCCGCTCCGAAGGGCCGGTGCCCGGCGCCGAGGCCCACCGCTGCGATCTGGCCGCCGCGGACCCCGGTGAACTGGACCTGGCCGTGGCCGGTGCGGACGCCGTGATCTGGCTGGCGGGGCCGGGCGGCGGCTCGGTGGAAGGCGCCGAACGGCTCGACAACACCGGCTGCTGCGCGCTCGTGGACGCCTGTGTACGGCAGGGGGTACGGCGGTTCGTCCTCGTTACTTCCAAGGGCACGGACGCTCCAGGGCGCGCGCCGGAGTTTCTGCGGCCGTACTTGGAGATCAAGGCGAAGGCGGAGGCCCATCTGGCCGGCAGCGGACTGGACTGGAGCGTGCTGCGGCCGGGCGGGCTCACCGACTCCGAACCGACCGGGCGGGTCGTCCTCGGCGAGGGACTGGCGCGGGGGAAGGTGACCCGCGCCGATGTGGCCGCCGTCGTCGCCGAACTCGTCGGGCGCCACGACCAGTCGGGCCGGGCCCTGGAGGTGCTCGACGGCGAGCTGGCCCCGGCGGAGGCCTTCGACGCCGTCACCCCGTCCGTGAACATCGTCGACTTCCTCTTCGACCTCCGGCGGCTGGGCCGGGTCCATCTGGCGGTCTTCGGCGGCAGCACCGGAGAGGCGATGGCCGAGGCGAAGGTCCACTTCACGGACTGGCAGGTCAGCGAGCGGTACGTCAACTACTTCGAAGGTCCCGAACTGCACTTCTCCCGGCGCACCCGGTGGCGTCTGGAGTTCGGCGAGGGCCCGGGCCGGCACTCGGGCAAGCCCGAGTACTGGGTGATGGTCCACAACGAACGCGGCGAAGGCGTGTTCCGGTTCGGACTGCTGCGGCCCGAGGGCTCCGAGGAACACGATCCGGAGCTGGTCGCCGCCTACCGCGTCTTCCGGGACCACTACACACGGCGGCAGACACCGTCCGCACCCGGCCCGCAGTGAGCGGCCCGGCCCTCGAAAGGAGGTTCCGTTGGCAGGCCATGTACTGCGCCGGGCGGCCGCCATGGCGGTGGTCCTCCTCATCGTCCTGACCCTCGTCTTCTTCCTCATGCGGATGGCGCCGGGCAGCCCGGCCTATCTGATCGTGGGAGCCGACGCCACCGAGGCGGAGATCGCCCAGGTGGAACGGGAACTGGGACTCGACCGGCCACTGTTCGTCCAGTACGCGGCGGAGCTGGGCCGGATCCTCACCGGGGACCTCGGGGACTCCATCTTCACCGGGGAGCCCGTGGTCGACGAGCTGATGCTCCGGCTGCCGGTCACCCTGGAGCTGACGGCCGTGTCGCTGGCGTTCTGGATTCCGCTGGCCCTGCTCGCCGGCCGGTTCGCGGCCGCCCGCCGCGACACCGCGGCGGACGCCGCCGTCCGGGTGATCGGCAATCTCTCCATCGCCGTCCCCAGCTTCTGGCTGGGCGCCCTGCTGATCCTGCTCTTCGGGCTCTATCTGCCGGGGGTGCTGCCGTCCAGCGGCTGGGTCGGCTTCGGCGAGGACCCCCTGGGCCACCTCCGGGCGCTGGTGCTGCCCGCGTTCGTGCTCGGGCTCGGCACCTTCGGCGTCACCGCGAGCACCCTGCGGGTGTCCATGCTCGAAGCCGTCCGTACCGACTACGTCCGCTTCGGCCACGCCATGGGCCTGTCGGAACGGCGCATCCACCACTCCCTCGCCTTCCGCAACTCGCTGCTGCCCACCACCGCGGTCGTCGGACAGCTCGTCGGGGTCATGCTCAGCGGCTCCGTACTGATCGAGAACCTCTTCAACCTGCCCGGAATGGGGCGGCTGCTGGTGGACGGGATCCGCCGCCAGGACTATCCCCTCGCGGTCGGCGCCACGCTGGCCCTCGCGGTGTTCTTCCTGCTCGCCAATCTGATCGTCGACATCCTCTACGCGGCGCTCAACCCTCGCGTACGGCAGAAATTCGCAGGTGCCTGAGCCATGACCACGATCATCCAGCCCCAGGTCCGCGCCCGGTCCCGCCCCCGGCGGCGCATCGTCGTCCAGGGCCGCCACATCAAACCGCTCACCCTCCTCGGTGTCGTTCTGGTCACCGGCTATCTGCTCTTCGCGGCCTTCGGACCGCTGTTCACCCCCGATCCGCTGGCCCGCACCGGGGCACCCCTCGAAGGGCCCTCCGCCGCCCACTGGTTCGGCACCGACCATCTCGGCCGCGATCTGCTGTCCCGGGTCGCGTCCGGGGCCCGGGTCTCGGTCCTGGTGGCCGTCTTCAGCGTCGGCATCGGACTGCTCGTCGCCCTGCCGCTGGGCATCGCCGCCGGATACTGCGCCGGACGCTGGCCCGACGAACTGATCATGCGGGTGTTCGAGGCGATCCAGACCGTGCCGCTGTTCGTCTTCGCGATGGTCGTCCTCGGGATCACCGGCGTCACCTCCTTCCATCTCGGTCCGGTCGAGATCGGCGCGGCGGGGAAGATCGTGCTGCTGATCGCGATCGCCGCGACGCCCTACTTCGCCCGGGTCGCCCGAGCCGCGACCCTCGCCGAAGTACAGGAGGACTACATCTCGGCGCTGCGGCTGCTCGGGGTCTCCCGCCGCCGGATCATCGGCAACGAACTGCTGGTCAACGTGTTGCCACCGGTCATCGTGCAGAGCTGTCTCTGGATGGCGGTCGCGGTCTTCGCGGAGGGCGCCCTCGGCTTTCTCGGGGTAGGTGTGCAGCCGCCGACGCCGACGCTCGGCGGGGTCATCGCGGACGCCACCCGCTATCTGATGGCCGGCGCCTGGTGGTACTGCGTCATGCCCGGTCTCGTCCTGCTCGTCGCCACGGTCGGCTTCGGCCTGCTCGGCGACGGCGCCAACGATCTGCTCGACCGAGGAGAACGCTGATGAAGAACCGCACGGGCCGGGGCGGGCCCGCCGCCGGTCCCACGGCCGGTGACCCGCCCGGTGCCACGCCCGATCCCACGGCCGGTCCCACGGCCGGGGAGCGGGCCCGCAACGGCAGGCCCTGGGAGCCGGGCCGGACCGCGCCGCTGCTGGAGGTCGAGGACCTCAGCGTCGTCTTCGACACCGCGCGGGGGCCGGTGCCCGCCGTCCGGGACGTCTCCTTCCGGCTCGAACCCGGCGAGATCTTCGGCCTGGTCGGGGAGTCGGGCAGCGGAAAGAGCACCGTCCTGGCCGCGATCATGCGGCTGCTGCCGTCCGTCGCCGTCACCGACGCCACCACCCTGCGGTTCCGGGACACCGATCTCCTGCGGCTCGACGCCGCCGGGCTCCGCTCGATCCGCGGCACCGGTATCGGGCTCGTACCGCAGCGCCCCATGACCTCCCTCAGCCCGGTCACCCCGCTCCGCAAGCAGCTGCGCTGGTTCCTCGGGGACCGCGACCCCGCCGAGGTCACCGAACTCCTCGACCAGGTCGGCCTGCGGGCCGTCGCCGAACGCCTCGACGGCTATCCCTTCGAATTCTCCGGCGGCCAGCTCCAGCGGCTGCTGATCATGCTGGCGGCCCTGGCCCGCCGCCCCGCGCTGCTCCTCGCCGACGAACCGACCACCACCCTCGACGCGACCGTCCAGGCCCAGGTGCTGCGGCTCCTGCTGGACCTGCGGGACCGGCTCGGCATCGGCATCGTGTTCGTCAGCCACGACCTCGGTGTCATCGCCCAGATCTGCGACCGGGCCGGGGTGATGTACGCGGGACGGCTGGTGGAGAGCGCCCCCGTCGGAGAACTCTTCGACGCGCCCCGCCACCCCTACACCCGGGCGCTGCTGCGGGCCCTGCCCAGCCGCTACACCCGCGGCCAGCGGATCAAGGTGATCGAAGGTTCGGCGGCGGGGGCCAACCGGATCCCCGGCTGCGCGTTCGCACCCCGCTGCCCGCGCGCGGACGCCGTCTGCGGCGAGCAGGTGCCCGCGCTCCGCACGGTCGCCGGATCCCTGGTCCGCTGCCACCACGCCGAGGAGGACGCGGCATGACCGCGGTCGTCGAAGCCATGGGCCTCACCAAGCACTTCACCCTCCGGGGCCACGGCGGGCCACGGCTGCGCGGCCGGGGCACCCGTACCGTCCACGCCGTCGACGACGTCGGCTTCCGCATCGACGGCGGCCGGACGCTCGCGGTGATCGGCGAATCCGGCTGCGGCAAGTCCACCGTGGCCAAACTCCTCCTCGGGCTGCTGAACCCCACCTCCGGCACCATCACCGTGACCGGGGAGCGGCGGATCCAGCTCGTCGCCCAGAACCCCTGGTCGGCCCTGAACCGGCGCAAAACCATCGGGCACGCCCTCGACCAGCCGCTGCGCATCCACCGCCGCGACCTCGACGCCCGGGGCCGCGCCGCCCGGATCCGGCAGCTCCTCGAACTGACCTCCCTGCCCGCCGAATTCCTCGACCGCTATCCCGCCGACGTCTCCGGTGGCGAGCTCCAGCGGGTCACCATCGCCCGGGCGCTCGCCGCCGAACCGCGGGTCCTCGTCCTCGACGAGCCGACGGCCAGTCTCGACGTCAGCGTCAAGGCCGGTCTGGTCAATCTGCTCTGCGATCTCCGCGACGACCTCGGGCTGACGTATCTGCTGATCACCCATGAGATCGACGTGGCCAGGCTGCTCGCCGACGAGGTGCTGGTGATGTATCTGGGGCATGTGGTGGAGTCCGGCGATGCCGACGAGGTCTTCGACCGGCCCGCCCACCCCTACACCCGGTCGCTGCTCGACAGCGTCCCCCTGCCCGATCCGCGCCGCCGCCGGACCCTGCTGCCGCTCACCGGGGACGTACCGTCCGCGGTCGATCCGCCCAGCGGCTGCCGCTTCCGCACCCGCTGTCCGCACGCCGTCGAGCAGTGTGCCGGGGCCCGCCCCGACGCCGTCGACATCGCCCCCGGCCATACCGCCGCCTGCCATCTGACCGCCTGACGGCCGCCGACCCCGAACAAGGAGCCCGTCATGACACCGTCCACCACCAGGAGATCCATCGGCCCCACCCGCCGTCCCAGCCGCCGCGATCTGCTGCGGACGGCCTCGGCGATCGCCGCCGGGGCCGCCGTCGCGGCCTGTACCGACCCCGACTCCGGGGGCAGCGGATCCGGCTCCGGCACCCTCTCCGTCGGGCTCTTCGAGATCCCCGTCGGCTACGCCCCCCTCTACTCCAACTCGCAGAACGTCCGCTGGGTGACCGAACCCGCCACCGACGCCCTCTACACCCATGACACCGCGGGAAAGCTCGTCCCCCAGCTCGCCGCCGCGCCGCCCGCGGCCGGACCCGGCGGGGTCTCCTGGACCGTCCGGCTCCGTCCGGGCGTCCGCTTCCACAACGGGGACGAGCTGACGGCCGAGCATGTCACCGCCGGGCTCAACTTCATCCCCGGCAGCCGGGGCCGGAGCCAGTTCCTGTCGCTGCTGTCGCCCTGGTTCAAACAGGCCGTCGCCGTCGACCCGACGACCGTCCGGATCGAACTGCGCATGCCGTACGGCATCCTCCCCGACCAGCTCGCCCGGATTCCCGTCAGCCACCGGGACTTCATGGCCGAGAAGGCCGAACTGGTGGGCACCGGGCCCTTCCGGATCGACAAGGTCGTCACCGGCCAGTCGATGAGGATGGTCCGCTTCGACGGCTACTGGGGCGAGAAGCCCGCGCTGCGGGCCATCGAGATGACCTCCGTACCCGACCCGTCCACCCGGCTGGTCAATCTGCGGGAAGGCCGGATCCATATCGCCACCGGGGTACAGCCCGTCGATGTCGCGGGCATCCGGCGCGACACCTCGCTGCGGCTCCACGCGGTCCAGGGCACCGGCGGCGTACGGGCCATGATGAACCTGACCCGCCGCCCCTTCGACCGGCCGGACTTCCGGCGGGCCCTGGCCTTCGCCATGGACCGCGAAGGCGTCCGGGAGGCCGTCTTCCACGGCCGGGCCCGGACCGCGCAGGGACCCCTCGGCCCCCTGGTCACCGGCCATGAACCGGACTACCGGCCCTATCCGGAACGGGCCGACCTCGATCGGGCCGCCGAACTGCTGACCCGCTCCGGCATCCCCCGGAACACCACCTTCCGGATCATGGTGTCGACCAGCGGTGCCGCCCGCGACATCGCCCAGGTACTGGCCGAGAACTGGGGCCGGCTCGGGCTCAAGGTCAGCCTCGATGTCGCCGACCCGGCCAACTGGAACCGCCGCTGGCTGGTCCGGGACTACGACATGTCCCTCACCGTCCAGGAGTACGGCCTGGTCGGCGGTGTGATGCCGCTCTCCCAGTTCACGGTCTACCGCACCGCGTCCCGGCAGAACCCCGGCTATCGCGACGCCGCCTACGACCGCGACTTCGTCCGGCTCTTCGGCACCGCGCCCGAGGCCGAACGCGCCCGGATCGCCGCCCGGCTCAACCGCGCCCTCACCGAGAACGCCGTCGAACTGCCGCCCGTCTACCCCGAACTGCTGATGGCCACCCGGGCCGAGATCAGCGGGGTCGACGAGAAGGCACTCACGCTCGGCCGGCTCAACCTCCGCGGCATCCGCATCGGAGGCTGACCGGCCCCGCACCCCCGCCCCGTACCACAGCACCGCCTGCGAAAGGACTCCCATGCTGGGACTGAACGACGAGCCCGTCACGGGCACCGAACGCGCCTATCTGGACTTCTACCTCGGCCTGCGCATCGGCTGGGCCAAGCTCCACCACCCGCTGCTCGACCTGTTCGACGCCCGTGCGGAGGACTGGGCCGCCGAACACGGCCGGGCGCCCGCGGAGACCACCGAGATCGGCGAGGTCATCGAGGACTCCGCACTCTTCCGGTACTTCATGTACCTGCAACGGCACACCCAGCTGCTGATGAAGTACGGACCGCACGGCACCCACGCCTATATCGAGGCCCGCCGGGAGGAGCTGGCGGAGCGCATGGGCTCCGGCGACGGGCCCGAGCTGGACCCGGAGCTGCCGATGCCCGCCTACTACGCGGACACCGACTACCACCTGGAGAAGGGCGGCTACTGGCAGGACGACCTCGACGGGCCGGTCTACGACTTCGGGACCCGGATCCACTTCGCCGGGCTGGAGAACGTGGGCTCCATCCACCGGGCCAAGACCGAGGCACTGCCCCGGGGCGACTACCGGCGGATCATCGACCTGGGCTGCGGCACCGGCGACGGCACCTTCGGGCTCGCCGAGACCTTCCCCGGCGCCGAGGTCATCGGGGTCGATCTGGCCGCGCCCTTCCTCAAATGGGCCCATCTGAAGGCCGGGGAGCGGGGACTGCCGATCCGCTTCGTCCAGAAGGACGCGGCCGACACCGGCTTCGAGAGCGGTTCGTTCGAGCTGGCCACCTCCACGATGATCTTCCACGAGATGCCCGCGGACCATATCGCCGCGATCGTCCGGGAGAGCTTCCGGCTGCTGGCGCCCGGCGGCCGGTTCGCCATCTACACGGCGGGCGAACTGCCCACCACTTACGGCCTGTTCATGATGGATTGGCACGCTCACATCAACAATGAGCCGTTTATGTCCGACTTCTTCAGGGCCGATCTGGAGAAGCCCCTCGTGGACGCGGGCTATACGGAGGTCGCCACCACCGTCGTGGACGCGTTCCGGCACGGGGACAAGAAGGCGTACGGCTCCGCCGCACCCCCGGACCCGCGCCGGGCCCGGGCCGGCGGCTGGCGCCTGGTCACGGGAAGGAAGCCGGTATGAAGAACCCCGCAGGCATCACGGACGGCCAGATGGTCTTCTTCGAGGACCCCGCGGTCGACAAACTCCTCGGCATGGTGCTGGCCCTGGCAGGTGAGATCTACGTCCAGCGGGACCGGATCCGGGTCCTGGAGCACCTGCTCACCGAGAACGGCACGCTCCCGGCCGGAGCCGCCGAATCGTACCTGGTACCCGATGCCGCGGCGGGCGAGTGGCGGGCCGAGCGGGACGCCTTCTTCGACCGCATCCTGACCCCGCTGGCCGCGGACTACCTGGGTCCGGAGGCCACGCACCGCGCGGCGGACGCGCAGCGCAGGGCGGCCGGCTCATGAGCGGCACCGGGACCCCGGCCGGTGCGCCCGCGGTGGCTGCGCCCGCCTGGCTGACCCGGGAGCCCGTCCAGGGAGGCGCCCCCGTCCTCTGGCGGACCAGCATGATCACCATCCGCTCCGCCGACCAGCCGCGCGCGGTCCGCTGGTACCGCAACGTCCTCGGCTTCCAGCTGGAGTTCGATATCCCCATCCGGGTCCCGAACCGGCCCTTCCGGATGGCGGTCCTGGTCGGACCGGACAACCGCCGCGTCGAGATCACCGGCCGGGGGCTGCCCAAGGGACGGCCCGCGGACGTCTGGGACACCCCCGTCTCCGTCACCTACCAGGTCGACGACCTGGACACGGTCCGGTCCCATCTCCAGGCCATGGACGTGCCGTACTTCACCCCCGAGTTCAACGGGCAGTACGGAAGGCTGCTCACCCTGCTCGACCCCGACCACAACATCATCAAGCTCCAGGCGCCCAACGAGAGGTGCATCGCGGAGCAGAACCTCGAAGACCCGGACACCCCGCGCTACCCGGACGAGCCCAGATACGTCCCCGACCCGGAGGCGACCGATGCCTGAGACCACGAAGCCCGGCGGCGCACCGCCTCCGCCCCGCACCCGCCCGCCGCTGCCGGAGGGCTGGCGGCCCACCCTGCTCTCGCTCCGGCTGGCGAAGAAGCACCCCAAGCTCTCCCGGGCGGTGATCCGCTGGGAGATGCGCCGGGCCCCGAAAGCGACCGGTCCGGGCGATCTGTCGGATCTGCTGGCGCCGGGTCAGCGGCGCCCGGCCGACTTCCCCGCGTACTACATCGCCAATCCGGTCCACCAGATGAAGGGACTGCACTGGATGCACCCCTCCATGGGGTACCGGCTGGAGCGGATGGCGGAGGACTTCCCGCTCGGCAAGCGCGAACAGATCCGGTGGTGGGTGGAGAGCCAGGTGCTGGACCGGGGGGTGCGGCCGCGGCGGATCCTGGAGGTGGGCGCCGGGACGGGGGCGACGGCCTTCGTCTACGCCCAGGTCTTCCCGGAGGCCGAGGTCATCGGGGTGGACCTGTCGCCGTCGGTGCTGCGCTGGGCCCGGCGCCGCGCCGACGAGCTGGGGATCCGCAACGTCAGCTTCTACCATATGGACGCCGGTGACCTGTCGGCGTTCGACGACGGCAGCTTCGACGTGGTCCACGAATCGCACCTCCTCCACGAGATGCCCGCCTACCAGATCCGGCGGACCGTCTCGGAGATGGTCCGGGTCTGCGCCCCGGGCGGCTTCCTCGGCTTCTTCGACTGGGCCATCCCGGAGAACGAGCGCGACTGGCGGCAGCGCGAGGGCATGGTCCGCAGCAATGTCGAACCCTTCATGCTGGAGTACTCCCGTACGGACCATCCGAAACTGCTCGCCGAACTCGGCTGCGACGATGTGGTGATGGTGGAACGGCACAGTCAGTCCGCCAGTTGGCGGGCCCGCAGGAAGGTAGCCTGAGCCGGGTGGAGAACCACACCGACGCGCTGTTCCGCGGATCCGAGAACCACCTCAGCGGTCTGCTGACACTGACCGCCCGGCTGGTCCAGGACCGGCTCTCGGCGGCGCTGCGGCCGTACGGTGTCACCTATGCCCAGGCCGCCGCGCTGGTGCGGCTCTGGCGCACTCCGGACGGGCGGATGCTCCAGCACGACTTCGTCACCTCGCTGGCGCTGGCCCGTCCGTCCGGAACGCTGCTGATCGGCGATCTGGAGCGGTCCGGGCTGGTGGCCCGCTCCCCCGACCCGACCGACGGCAGACGACAGGTGATCACCCTGACCGAGGCCGGGCGGGAGCTGGAGGGCAAGGTCCACGGGGTGATCTCCGGACTTCAGCGGGAGATCGACCGGCTCGTCGGACGGGAGGATCTGGCCCGGACGATGCGGGTGCTGACCACGGTGCTCTCGTGGCTGGAGCCCGCGGCGATGGCGGCCCTGCCCGTGCACGACCGGGACCCGGGCCGCCGTACCACCGGGTCCGCGCTGCCCGCGCCGCGCCCGGCGGAGCGGTAGCGGCGCACCGGCACGGCAGGTGCGGGGGCCGTTCCGGGGAGCCGGCTGTGCTCCCCGGAACGGCCCCGGTCATCGCGGGTTCACCGGATCCAGGTCGGCTCTTGCGGATCAGGCCGGGCTCGCGGGGTCCGGCCTCATCCGAAGAAACGCCCTAGGCGACCGGTGCCGGGAAGGTGGGGTACTCGACTCCGGAGACGTGCTGGACGACCCGGATCACCTGGCAGGAGTAGCCGAACTCGTTGTCGTACCAGAGGTAGAGGATGGCGTCGTCGCCCTCGACCTTGGTGGCCCCGGCGTCGACGATCGACGCGTGGCGCGAGCCGATGAAGTCGCTGGAGACCGCGTCGGGCGCCGTGGTGAAGTCGATCTGGCGCTTCATCGGCGAGGTCAGCGATACCTCGCGGAGGTAGTCGAGAACCTCCTCGCGGGTGGTCTCGCGCTCCAGCCGGAGGCTGAGGATGGCGATGGACACATCCGGTACGGGGACGCGGATGGAGCTGCCGGTGATCCGGGCCCGGAGATCGGGCAGCGCCTTGGCGACGGCGGACGCGGCCCCGGTCTCGGTGATCACCATATTGAGGGGCGCGGAGCGGCCCCGCCGGTCGGACTTGTGGTAGTTGTCCAGCAGGTTCTGGTCGTTGGTGAACGAGTGGACCGTCTCGACATGGCCGCGCAGCACCCCGTACTCGTCGGCCATCGCCTTCAGCGGCGGCACGATCGCGTTGGTGGTGCAGGATGCGCAGGAGATGATCTGCTCGTCCGGCTTGATCATGTCGTGGTTGACGCCGTGCACGACATTGGGGACGTCGCCCTTGGCCGGGGCGGTCAGGACGACCTTGGCGATACCGGGGCGCAGATGGTTGGAGAGCCCCTCGCGGTCGCGCCAGCGGCCGGTGTTGTCGATGAGGATGGCGTCCTTGATGCCGTACTCCGTGTAGTCGACCTTCGCCGGGTCGTCGGAGTAGATCATCTTGATCTCGTTGCCGTTGGCGACGATGGTGTCGTTCGCCTCGTCGACCGTGATCGTGCCCTGGAACTGGCCGTGGATGGAGTCGCGGCGCAGCAGCGAGGCGCGCTTGACGATGTCCTGTCCGGCGCCGCGGCGGACGACGACGGCCCGCAGGCGCAGCCCGTTGCCGGAGCCGGCCTTCTCGATGAGCAGGCGGGCGACCAGCCGGCCGATACGGCCGAAGCCGTAGAGGACCACATCGCGGGGTTCGCGGCGGTCGATCTTGTTGGCGCCGGTGGCACCGGCGACCGCCTCGGCGGTGAAGTCGGCGACGGAGAGTCCGCGGCTGTCGGCCCGGTAGGTGGCCGCGAGCATGCCGAGGTCGATCTGGGAGGGGCCGAGGTCGAGCGTGGTCAGCGCCTCCAGGAACGGCATGGTCTCGGTGACCGATAGCTCCTCGCCCGCGATCTGCCGGGCGAACCTGTGGGTCTTGAGGATGCTGACCACCGACTTGTTCACCAGGGAGCGGCTGTGCAGCAGGACGGTGACGTCCCGCTCGCGCTGCAGCTTCCCGATGATCGGGATCATCGACTCGGCGATCTCCTCACGGTTCTTCCAGTTGGTGAACGAATCCTCGATGACAGTCACAGGCACTTCTCTTTCGAGCTAGGTGGCGCTCATATGCTAACCACCTGATCCACCCATGATTCAAGGGGTGCCGGGTGAGCCGCACATCACCTTTGAAGGCGGTCCGCCCGGCATCCCTTCTGTCCATCGCGGTCGGATCGCCGTCAGACCACGTTCACCGTGAGCCGGGCGGGGGGCAGCACGGTGCCGTCCCCGGTGCGGAAGGTGAAGGCGACGGTATGGCTGCCGGGTGCGAGGGAGGCGGACGCCGTGAGGACGAGCCGGTGGACGGCGTCCGCGGCTCCGGCGGGGCTGAGCGTCCCGGAGACCGCGCCGGGGACCAGCCCCGGGGGTGCCGTTACGCTCCAGGTCACGGTGTGTCCGCGCCAGTCGACGTCCTGCGCCCGCAGCCGGACGGTGCCCGAGCCGCCGCGGGCGACGGTCAGCCCGCTCTCGACGGGCGCGGCGTGCGCGGGGAGCCGGTAGACGGCGTGCCCGTCCCGGTGCGCGAGGGTGCCGCCCCAGCGCTGGACGGACCGGATGTCCTGGAGGACGAGCCCGCGGAAGCGGTGCTCCTCCAGAAGGGTCCGGTAGGCGGCGCGGGCGGCCGTACGGGCGGCGGCGGTCGGCGCCGTGGTGATCGCCACATCGGCGAGCGCCAGGTCGATATGGGACCGGAGCAGCGCGGCGACGGGGTACTCCTCCCGTCCGGCGAGCACGGCCAGAGCCCGGTCGAGCGCCGCCGCGGCGGCCCGGTAGCCGGTCTCGGCGGCCGAGGCGTAGGCGGGCGCGGTGAATCCGTCGGGGTCGGCGGTGGTCCGGGCGTAGTAGTCGGCGAGGTGTCCGGCGGCGGGGCCGAAGCGGTCGGCCAGATATCCGGCCAGCCAGGGGGCCGGGTCGGTCCCGGGGTCGCGGGCGAGCCGCGCCGAGAAGAGGTGGACCGCCTCGAAGGGCAGCCAGTCGGCGGGCTCCGCGTAGGAGCCCAGTCCGTCGATGCCGAGGGAGGCGTAGAAGCGGGCGTCGGCGGCCAGGATCCCGAGCGGACGGACCGGCAGCGACCGCCACCGGTAGCGGCGGTTGTAGTCGTAGACCGCGAGCGGCCCCTCGGCGGCTTCGGACCAGGACCGCAGCAGCGCTGCGAGCGGGGCGTTGGTGCCGGAGGCCGGATCGTCGACGGCGTGCTGGTAGGTGCGTTCGTACGGGGCGAAGTCGATCAGCACCTCGGGGTGGAAGCCCCGGCCGGGCGTGGGCGGGGCGATGGCCGCGCCGTAGGCGATGCGCTCCACCCGTACCCCGGGCAGGGCCGTGGCCAGTGCGGTGCGCAGGGTGTTCACCACATGCGCCTCCGCGTTGGCGACGGTGCCGAAGGCGGCGACCGCCGCGGCGGGCCAGGTCGCCGTGTCCGGGGGCCAGCAGTCGAAGACGGTGATCTCGGGCCGGGCGGCGAGATGGGCGACGACGGCCCGGACGTAGGCGTCGAGGGCGTCGGGGTTGTGGACGTCGAAGACGTTCGCGCCCCCGCTGTAGTAGGCGGGGTACCGCTCGCGGGGCAGGAAGCTCTCGTAGCCGTGGCCGCCGACCTCGACGGCGATGCCGCGCCGGGCCGCCTCGGGGGCCACGGCCGCCCGGACCCGGTCCCACGTGATCACGGACCAGTGGTTGTAGTCGGAGGGGTGGACGAGGGTGTTGAGCCGGTTCTTCGCCATCCAGTCGAGCAGCAGGACCAGGCCTTCGGCGGTGTGGCTGGTGCCCTCCTCGACGTATTTGCGCCGCCAGGTCCACGCGGGTTCCTCGACGGTGCCGTGGGTGCCGGACAGGACGAGGGCGGGATCGCGCGGTACCCGCTCCGCACGGCCCTGGTACGTGGGAAAGGCGGGGGCGAAGAACCGGACCCCGGCGCGTTCGAGGAGCGCGTAGACGGCGTACAGCACCGCCCGCGGCCCGCGGCCCGCCGCAAGTGCTCCGGCCGGTCCCACGACGACGGCGTGCGCGTCCCCGCCGCGCCCGGCGAGCAGGGTGTCACCGGCCGCGGCGAGGGCGGCGGGGACACCCTGCTCGACGGGCGCGGCGGACGCGGGCAGCAGGGCCACGCCGCGGCCCGGCCGGTCCGCGCGGTGCCGTGGGAGCGGCCGTCCGGTGATGCGTTCGAGATAGCGGGCGAGTTCACCGGCGGCGAAGGAGACCGGGTCGGACGCCGGATCGGAGGGGCCGTCGGAGGACCACCAGACGACGGTGGTCCCGGCCACCGGCAGGGGCGCGGGGGACCTGCGGCGGCGCGGGGCGCGGGGCAGTTCGCGGGCGGCCGCCGGGGCGGCGCCGAGCCCGCCCGCCACGGTGACGGCGGCGGTACCGGCCGCCGTTCTCAGCAGGGTTCTGCGCCCGGGGAGGGCGGCGGGGTCACGGGGTTCGGGAGACATGGGTGCGGGGTCCTTCCGGGGCGGGCGGGGGGTGGGGAGTCGGGAGTGCGTCCTCCGGTACGGCGGCGACCGCTCCGGCCGCCGCCGGAGACGCCGCTCCGGACGCCGCCGGGGATGCCCCTCCGACGGCCGCTCCGGCGGTGGATTCGAAGGAGCCGAGGGAGGTGTCACCGGGCGGACCGCCGGTGTCGAGTACGGCAGCCATCCAGTGGTGGAAGTTGTCCCCGCGTTCGACCAGCAGCCGGTACAGGCTCCGGACCAGCCGGTCGCGGTCGTCGCGCAGCGCCGGATCGTCCCAGGCGTTGCGGAGTTCATGGGGGTCGTGGTCGAGGTCGTACAGCTCGCACAGCGACTCGGGATTGACCACGATCTTGAAGCGGGCGTCCCGGAGCATGCGCTGCGGATAGGGGAAGTGGTGGCCGTGGAACTCGGCGACCACATGACGCGGCCAGGAGCCGGGGGCCGGACCGCCTGCGGCCAGCGGCAGCAGGCTGCGCCCGTCGACGGCGGGCGCGGGGTCGCAGCCCGCGAGGTCGAGGATCGTGGCGGTGAGATCGGTGAGGGTGGCGAACTCCGGGCGGACGGTTCCGCCGGGGGCGCCGGGGATCCGGAGCAGTCCGGGGATGCGGTAGACGTCCTCGTACATCGCCGGACCCTTGTCGTGCATCCGGTGCGAGCCGGTGAACTCACCGTGGTCGGCGGTGAAGAGGACGGCGGTGGAGCCGTCCAGACCGAGGTCCGCCACGGCGGCCCGGATCCGGCCGATCTGATGGTCGATCAGGGCGACATAGCCGTGGTAGGCGGCGATCAGCTTGCGGTACTCGTCCTCGGTGAGGCTGTCGTGCCCCCAGAGGGCGCTGTAGTTCCGCTGGACCGGGGGTTTGTTCTCGAAGGTCTCCGCGAGGGATTCGGGGAGCCGTACGGTCGCCGGGTCGATCAGGTCGTAGTAGGCGTCGGGCAGCAGATAGGGCAGATGGGGGCCGAAGAAGTGGGTGGCGAGGAAGAAGGGGCGGGCCGTGTCGGCGGCGGCGTCCGCGTCGGCCCAGCGGTGCAGGAGTTCGATGGCGCGGGTCGCCAGATAGTGTTCGAAGGTCGCTTCGACGGGCTGTCGCAGCCGGGCCGCCAGCAGGGGTCCGGGGCCGCCGCCGGGGAGCCGGGTGCGGACCGGGTCGGTGATCGCGTACGGCGGCAGTCCGCGGGCGTCGAGGTAGTCGAGGTAGTCGGGGTGGGTGACGGGGTTGTGCCAGCCCGGCAGATAGGGCCCCTCGAATCCGAAGTCGGCCGGCAGGCGCCGTACCCCGGTATGCCATTTCCCGATCAGCCCGAGCCGGTAACCGGCCTCGGCGAGCGGGGTGGTGAAGGTGAACTGGTCGTCGGCGAGATCCTCGGCGAATCCGACGTTCCGCTCGTAGTTGGCGAGGAGGCGGTGCCGGAAGGGGGCGTATCCGGTGAGCAGGCTGGCCCTCGCCGGGGTGCAGATGGAGGTGGGGGTGTAGCAGCGGTCGAGCCGGGTCCCGGAGGCGGCGAGGTCGTCGAGGTGGGGGGTGTGCCCGCCGGTGGCGCCGTAGGCGCCGATGGTGTCCGTGCGGTGCTGGTCGGTCATCAGGAAGAGGATGTTGCGCCGGGGGGTGCCGTCGGCGGGGCGGGGCGCCGCGGGGCCGGTCATCGGGCCGCCGCCCGCTGGTAGAGGTCGCCGGCGTAGAACTTCTCCACGGGTACGGGGGCGTCGAGTTTGCCCGCGCGGACGAAGAAGCCCTGGAGGGCGGTGAACCAGCGGGCTACGGTTCCGTCCCGGCCCGCCGCCACCAGCTCGGCCGTGGACAGCGGCTCGGTGTTGCGGGCGTCGGCGGCCACCGCGTCACGGTCGAGCCGGAGGAACCGGGCGGTGATGTCGATCGCCTTGCCGGGGTTCGTATGCCGGAAGTCATTGGCCTTCTGGAGGACCCGGACGACGTCCTCGACCAGTTCGCGGTCCTTCCCGACGGCGCCGGGGGCGGCCACCACGGAGCTGGGGAAGGCGAACTCGGCGGCGAAGTCGGCGCTCTCGGCGAGCCGGACCAGACCGGGGATCCGCTTCTCCACGGTCGCCAGCAGCGGATACCAGAGCGCGGCGGCGTCCACCTGGCGGGAGGCCAGGGCGGAGACGGCGGTGGCCGGGGCCATGGGGACGGTCTTCACATCCTCGCGGGAGAGTCCGGCCCGGTCCAGGGCGAGGCCGAGGATCATATCGCCGGAGGTGCCCTCGGGGACGGCGACGCGTTTGCCCTTCAGATCGGCGGTACGGGAGATGCCGCGGCCGGGCAGGGCGACGACCCGGTCCGCGCGGCCCAGCTGGTTGACGGCGACGACGGTGGCCCGGCCGGAGGCGGGCAGCCAGGCGGCGCCGGGGCCGATGGTGCCGAAGTCCAGGTCGCCGGCGCCCAGGGCGGTGATCTGGGTGGGGCCGTCGGTGAAGACCTTGTACGTGGCGCGGATGCCGTGCTCCTTCCAGAGCCCGCGCTCCCGGGCCACGGCCAGCAGCCCGGCCTGGTTGTAGTCCGCGATGTAACCGAAGTCGACCGACCGGGTGCCGTCGCCGTCCGCCGAGTCCGCGGTGCAGCCGCCGGTGGCCAGGACGGCGAGGACGGCGGCCGCGGCGACGGCACGGCGGGGGCGCGGCGGGTGAAGAGAGGGGGACATGGGGATTCAGGGCTCCAAGGAGGTGGGAGTCGGAGGGGTGGTGCGGGATTCCTGCTCATGGACGGCCCGCCAGACCTCGGTCCGCAGCGCGGTGAACGCGTCGGCCAGCCGGGTCGCGGCGGTCCTGGGCCGGGGCAGACCGATAGCGACGGTCCGGTGGATCCGGCCCGGCCCGGCGGCCATGACGATCACCCGGTCGGCGAGGAACACGGCCTCGTCGACGTCATGGGTGACGAAGAGGACGGTTCCGCGCTCCCGCTCCCACATCTCCAGGAGCTGCTCCTGGAGACGGGATCGGGTCAGCGAGTCGAGCGCGCCGAAAGGCTCGTCCATCAGCAGCACCCGGGGGTCGGCGGCGTAGGCGCGGGCGATGGCGCAGCGCTGCCGCATTCCGCCGGAGAGGGTCTTGGGCAGGGCGTCGGCGAAATCGGTGAGGCCCACCAGGTCGATGAAGTGCGCCGCCCTGCGGCGGCGTTCGGCCCGTGGTACCCGGGCGGTGCGGAGCCCGAACTCGACATTGCCGCGGACGGTGAGCCACGGGAAGAGGGCGTACTGCTGGAAGACCATGCCGCGGTCGGGACCCGGGCCGCGCACCGGGCGGCCGTCGAGCCGCACCTCGCCGCGGCTCGGCTCGACGAGTCCGGCCGCGATGCCGAGAAGGGTCGATTTTCCGCAGCCGGACGGGCCGACGACGACGGTGAACTCCCCCTCGGCGATATCGAGGTCGACGCCGTCGAGTGCGGTGAACCCGCCGTCGGGGCCGGGGAAGTGACGGGTCGTGTCCCGGAAGGCGATCAGGGGCGGCGGCAGGGCGGGAGCCCCGGGCAGGGGGCCCGGCGGGGCTTCGGCCGAGGTTCCGGGCCGGGGGCCGGCGGGGGTCATGCCGTCCTCCTCTCCTGCCAGACCGTGGCCCGGCGTTCGGCGGCGATGAGCAGTCGGTCCATCAGCAGCCCGAGCGTGCCGATGGCCACGATTCCCACAAAGATCGTTTCGAGGTCGTAGTAGAGCTGGGCCTGCTGCATCCGGTAGCCCAGCCCCTGCTGGGCGGCGATGAGTTCGGCGGCGACGAGCGTGGACCACGCCGCCCCCAGGCCGACCCGGGCCCCGACGAAGAGGAACGGCACCGTGGCCGGGACCACCACCCGGATGAAGATCCCGGGGTCCCGGGCGCCCAGCACCCGGGCCGCGTCGACAAGGGTCCGGTCCACCGCGACGACGCCCTGGAAGACGGAGACCACGGTGGAGAGGAAGGCTGCCAGGAAGATGACCGTGATCTTGGCGGGCTCGTCGATGCCCAGCAGCACGATCGTCAGCGGGATGATCGCCAGGGGCGGTACGACCCGGAAGAACTGCACCCAGGGCTCCAGCAGCGCCCGGGCCAGGGGGTACCAGCCCATCAGCGCGCCGACGGGGATCGCGGCTGCGGTGCCGAGCGACCAGCCGGTGAGCACCCGGCGCAGCGAGACCAGGGCGTCCGTGGCCAGGGTCCCGTCCCGGAGGAGTTCCGCTCCGCGCGCCGCGACCGGCCCGGGGCCCGGGACGCCGACCGTGCCCGGCCCGGCCGCCAGCTGCCAGAGCCCGATCCCGGCGACGAGGGAGAGGGCTCCGGTCAGCCGGGCGGCCGTCACCGGTCCCCGGGCCCGGCGGATCGCACCGGCCGGGGCGGCGCGCGACGGCACCACGGCGGGTGGGGAAGGGGAGGATCGTGGGGTGGTGCGTGGCATGGCGGGCCGCCTCTGGGTCCTGGGGCGTACGGGAGGGGAGGTACGGGGTACGGGCCGGGCCCCGTACCGGACCACGGTGCGGGGCGGCCGGGGGCAACGAGCGGGGTGGAGCCGGTGGTTCGGCGCGGCCGGTCGCGGCGGAGCACCCGGGCGCGGCAACGCGCCCGGTGCGGGGACCGCACGGCGGACGGTGCGCGGCGGTACGGCGGACGGTGCTACGGAATCCCGGGCGGCCGGGCCCGGCGGGAGCGCGGTGCCGGAGCACGGGCCGGGCGGGCCGCCGGCGGGGACGGCCCGGCGCGCCCGGCAGGTACGGGAGCAGTCAGCCGGCGCTTCCCGGCCCGGTACACGCGGCGAGCGGCACGCGGGCGTTCCGGGGCCCGCCCGGCACGACCGGTACGGGCGCCTCCTGGCGGAGCAGGGCGATGGCGCCGAGCGCCCCGCCCTCGTCCCCCAGTTGCGCGGTGACGACGCGCAGTCCCACCCGTGCGGCGGGCAGGGTTCGGGCCCGCAGTTCGGACTCCAGGGGGCCGAGCAGCCGCGGTCCCAGCGCGGCGAGTTCCCCGCCGATGATCAGCAGCTCGGGGTTGACCGTGGTGCACAGTCCGGCGAGGACCCGCCCGGTCAGCCGGCCGGCCCGGGCGACGGCCTCGTCGTCGCCGGTGCCCCCGGCCGCCGTCACCGCGGGCAGCGAGGCGTACAGCTCCAGACAGCCGTGGTTTCCGCAGCGGCAGCGCGGCCCGCCGGGCTCGGCGGTGACATGTCCGATCTCCCCCGCCGTACCGGACGCGCCCCCCAGCAGCCGCCCGTCGACGACGAGTCCGCCGCCGACACCGTGCGACAGCCGGACGTAGATCGCGTGCCGGGCACCGGCACCGGCGCCGTGCACGGCTTCGGCGAGTGCCGCGAGCCGGGTGTTGTTCTCGGCGAGGACCGGAGCGCCGTAGCGTTCCCGGAGGAGCCCCACCACGCTCCCGGCCCGGTCCCCCGGTTCGGTGACCGGTCCGACGAGACCGATCCCGATGCCTTCCAGTCCGGCCGCGGAACCGTCGAGCAGTTCGTCGAGGAGTTCCAGCGCCGCGCCGGTGCGCTGCTCTTGGGGGGCGTCGGACGGCCAGGCGCGGGCCCCGGAGGCGACGATGTCGTGGGCGGCGTTGGCGACGACCGCCCGGACCCGGCCGCGGCCCAGGTCGATACCCGCGCAGCGGCCGGTGGCCGGGTGGAGGCGGAGCAGTTCGACGGGCCTGCCCCGGCCGCGTACCCCCTCGGCGGGGGCGGGACCCGCGACGACGACCGCCCGTTCGATCAGGGCGGCGGTGATGGACGACAGCGCGGTACGGGAGAGTCCGGTGTGCTGCGCCAGCCCGGCACGGCTGACCGCGCCGAGCCGGCGCAGCACCTCGACCACCTGCGCCTCGTGGGTACGGCGGAGGAGGGTCAGCGCGGTGGGTTCGGTCCTGGGCATGCGGAGGAGCGTGCCGCCGCCCCGGATTTACGTCAATGTTCCGGAGGAATTCCCGGACCCGTCATGACCGCACGAATCGCCATCAAATGACGGGCCGATTGGAGCTTTTCGCCCGACTGGCGCCCTCTTTGCGGCATTTCCTGTGCCATGGAGTGTTCACGGTCCCTTGATACGGCCGCCACGGTTCCGGCCGTGCCCCGGACGGGGCTTCACGCCCGGCCGGGCAGTTCCCGTCCGGGCAGCTCCCGGTCGGCGGGCACGATCGCGTCCGCTTCGATCTCCATCAGGAACTCCGGCGATACCAGCGATACGACCTGGAACGCCGACGACGCCGGGAGCCGCGCCGGGTCCATCACCTCGTTCCGCGCGACGGCGACCTCCTTCAGCTGGGCGACGTCCGCCATGTAGTAGGTCAGCCGCACCACATCGCCGAAGCCGGCTCCGGCGGCCGCCAGACAGCGGCCGAGGTTGGCGAAGACCTGACGGGCCTGGGCCAGCGGGTCCCCGGGGCCCACCAGCTGCCCCTTCTCGTCCAGGGCGATCTGCCCGGAGACGGCGACCCACCGTCCGGTGCCGGTCACGACATGGGTGTAGGGGACCGCGGGGTGCACGCCCTCCGGGTCCGGGATATGCGTCAGATGGTCGATCGTCATAACGTCATCTTCCACTGCCCGGAACCGGGCGGGCGGCCCGCCCCCGCGACGAGCGGGGACGGGCCGCCTCCTTCCGTACCGCACGGGCGGTGCGGAGCCTTCAGACGCGGTCGGCTGCGATCAGCAGATACTGGAACGAACCGTCCTTGTAGGAGTTGATGAACGCTTCCTCGATGCCCGTCGTCAGGGACGAGGTGGCGCGCAGCTCCCAGTAGGGCAGGGTTTCGGCCGTCAGGTCGACGACCGCCTGGGGGACGAGCCGGTTGTCCGCCATGGCCCGCAGGTATTCGCGGCGGGAGTGGATATTGCACTCGAAGTGGGCGTTGATCTGGGAGACCCATTTCGAGGGCTGGCCGTAGATCGGGTTCCAGCAGCCGGTGATCGTGACGTAGCGTCCGCCCACGGAGAGGATCCGGGAGTGTTCGGCGAACAGGTCGTGCAGGTCGACGTACATGCTGGACTCGTTGTTCCAGGAGGCCGCGGCCTCACCGGTGGCGAACGGCATGCCGAGCATATTGCAGACCCGGGCCCGGACCGACTCCTCGATGCCCAGTTCCTTGGCGCGCCCGTTGGCGAAGTCGGCCTGCTTGACCGAGAGGGTGACGCCCTCGACGGAGCAGCCGAAGCGCTGGTGGGCCATGACCATGGAGCCGCCGCGCCCGCAGCCCGCGTCGACCAGGGTGTCGTCCCGCTGAATGGGCCCGAGGTGGTCGAGGAGGACATTGGTCTGGGCGGATTCCAGCCGGTGGAGTTCGGCGATCAGCCGCTCCTCCCGGTCCGGGGCGCCGGGGGCCCCGAGGGCGGCGTGGTCGACGTCGCCGATGCCGTAGTGGTGGTGGTAGAGGCCGTCGACATCGCCGAGGCGGAGGTTGACGGGTCTGGCCTCGTGGTCCCAGTAGCGGGCGATGTCGCCCTGGTAGGGCGTCGCCGGGTTGGGGATGGTGACGGTGTCACGGGTGGTCACGTCGGACAGAGACAACGACGGGTTCCCTTCCTTGCCGGAGGTCGTATTACCAGAAGTCGGGCAGGCTGTAGCGGTAGGTGTTGCTGCGGTGCCAGTGGTGGTTGCCGTCGACCCAGACGGCCACGCCGCGCAGGAAGCGCGTCAGGACCGGCAGGGGGAAGGCGGCGGACAGGGCTGCGGCCTCGGCCTCGAAGGCGTGCATCAGGTCGTTGTGGACCTCGACCGCCTTGAGGTACGCGTCGCGCTCGGAGCGGTTCTCGCGTTCGGCGATGACCACGGGGAGGTTCAGATGCCGGCCGGGGCTGTCCAGCTCCTTGGTGTAGGAGTAGAGGTCGTTGACGATGGTGGTGGCGTTGGAGGCGAGGGCGATGACCCGCTGTAGCTCCGGTCGGGCGTGGAGGTCGGCGGGCAGTTCGTAGCCTCCGACGGTGTCGGTGATGGTGGGGCAGGGGCGGAAGTTGTTGAACTGCCGCATGGCCAGGTACTCCCACACCTCCGGAACGTGGTCCGTCTGGTCCCAGGCGCCTTCGGCGAGGTAGCCGAGGTGGAGCCGGGCCATATCGTGCCGGAACCGGTCCGCCTGGGACGGGGTGGCCGCCTCCAGGAAGTGGTCCATGGCGGAGCGGTACGCCCTCCGGGGGGCGTCCGCCTTCAGCGATTCGGCCCAGGGCGCCCGGTACTCGGCGGTGAGGTGCAGGGGGTCGAGCGCCGTATGGGCCAGCAGCAGCCGGCCGCCGAGCCCGACGGGCGAGCCTCCGTGGTCCTCGCAGTAGCAGTCGTCGACAGCGTTCTCGGCGACCATCAGCCGGGCGGCGACCATCAGATGCTCGACCGTGGGGGCGTCGGGGTGGCAGACGGTCATATACGCCCCCACCTGGAAGCCGTCGAACTGCTCCGCCCACTCGGGGGGATACAGCTCGATTTCGTCGATGGCCCAGATCTTGATGAGCCGGTCGACCTCGGCGGCCCGGCCCCGGTCGTACTCGGCCACCGGATGGTGGTAGAGCCCCGGGACGGGGCTTCCGGGCGGCGGCGGTCCGGCGGCCGGGCCGCCGGGGTCCGCCGCCGGGGGCGGTACGGGGGCCGGCGCCCGCTCCGGGGCCGGGGCGGCCTCGGACCGGGGCGGCTCCGCGCGGCGCACCGGGATCAGGTCCGCCGTACCCAGACCGGTCGGTCCGCCCGGGATCCACCGCAGTGCCTCGGTGCTCATGACCGCACCACTCCTCCTGCGGGTGAGGTGGTCCGCACCGGCCCGCTCAGCTTCCGGTACGGGCGATCTGCACGTTCTCCAGCACCCCGAGCGCGTCGGGGACCAGGACGGCGGCGGAGAAGTAGGTGGTCACCAGATAGGAGATGATCGCCTTCTCGTCGATCCCCATGAAGCGCACGGACACCCCGGGCTCGTACTCGTCCGGCAGTCCGGTCTGGTTGAGGCCGATGACGCCCTGATTGTCCTCGCCGGTCCGCATCACCAGGATGGAGCTGGTGTTCTCCTTGGTGATGGGGATCTTGTTGCACGGCAGGATGGGCACCCCGCGCCAGGCGGGCACGCTCTGTCCGCCGACGTCGACGTGGTCCGGGTAGAGACCGCGGGCGTTGAACTCCCGGCCCATGGCGGCGATCGCCCTGGGGTGGGCGAAGATGAAGCGGGAGCCGCGGCGGCGGCTGATCAGCTCGTCGAGGTCGTCGGGGGTGGGCGGGCCGGAGTGGGGCTGGATCCGCTGGTTGAAGGCCGTGTTGTGGAGCAGCCCGAAGTCGCGGTTGTTGATCAGCTCGTACTCCTGGCGCTCCCGCAGCGCCTCGATGGTGAGCCGCAACTGCTGCTCGGTCTGGTTCATCGGCTTGCTGTAGAGGTCGGCGACGCGGGTGTGGACCTTGAGGACCGTCTGGGCGAGGGAGAGTTCGTACTCCCTGGGCTTCAGTTCGTAGTCCACGAAGGCACCGGGGAGTACGGCTTCCCCCTCATGGCCGGAGGACATCGCGATCTCGGCCTCGCCGAGCCGGTTCTGCCGCTGTTCCGGCAGGGAGACGAATTCCCGCAGATGGGTCTGGAGGGCGGGGGAACCGGCGGTCACGGCCGCGAAGTCGGTCCGGGCGAGCGTGAGCAGGGTTCCGGCGGTCCTGGCGACGGCGGTGTACTCCCAGACCCCGTCGGTGTCGAGCAGTGCGCTCTGGCCGAAGCGGTCGCCGTCGGCGAGCACACCGGTCACGGTCTCGTCGCCGTAGGGGCCTTCCGAGATCTGTTCGATCCGGCCGTGGGCGATCAGGTGGATCTGCTCGGCGGGGGTGCCGCGTTCCACGATCACCTCACCGGCGCGGAAATCGCGCTGGACGCACCGGCCCGCGATTGCGGACAGCACCTCGGCGTCGTCGAAGCCGCGCAGCAGGGAGAGTTCGCCGAGTTCCTGGGGGATCACCCGGACGTCGGCGCCGTCCTGGACGAACTCGATGCGTCCGTCGCCCACGGTGTACGTCAGACGGCGGTTCACCCGGTACGTTCCGCCGGAGACCTCGACCCACGGCAGCATCCTGAGCAGCCAGCGGGAGGTGATCTCCTGCATCTGCGGGGCGGACTTGGTCGTGGTGGCGAGGTTGCGGGCAGCCGCCGTCCCGAGGCTGCTCTGCGGGCGCGGATCCTGCTGTTGCGGCTCCGGGCTGGTGTCCACGGTCATCGGGCAGTGCTCTCCTTCACGAGGGCAGCGTTGAGCATCGGCGCAGTGCCGAAGGTGTGGATGAGATGCGAGGGAATCGGGGGCGGTCATCCCCCGGACCCGCCAGAACCGTAGGTGCTGTGAGGACCGTTCAGCCATGCAGAGAGTCATTTCGTCCTACGAACCGGTGAACTCCATGCAGCGGAGGTTTAATCGCGCGCAGAACCGTACTCATGGTCATACGAACACATGAGCGCATGGCGGGTTTCGCTCCCGGTACCGATCCGGAGTGCGCCGGAGCAGGGGAAACAGCCCCCGGCGGTACCGGGCCGAGGGCCGGGCACCGGGTGGGAAAGCGGTACCACCGGCGCCCGGTACGGTGCCGACCAGGCCGCGCCGCGGGTGGCCCGGGGTCCGGTTCCGGTCAGCGTCCGGGGCGGTGCCGAGGACCGGCCGGGAAGCCCCGGCAGGCCTGGGGGGCCGGGGGCCGGGGGCTACTTCGCGGGCGGAAGCAGGGTGGCGGGGGTCGGCCCGTCCGGGCGGACGGTGATCCCGTACACCGTGCCGGCCGGTACCGAGCGGAAGCGGGGCGTATGGGCGGGCAGCAGCCGTTCCAGCAGGGCGGCCGACTCCCGGAGCGCGAACTGGAGGCCCAGGCAGGCCCGGGGGCCGAGGCCGAACGGGAGATAGCCGCCCGGGTGCGCCGGCCGGCGGCCCTGCGTCGTGAACCGCTCCGGGTCGAACCGTTCCGGGTCCTCCCAGACGGCCGGATCGCGGTGCGTCAGATAGGGGCAGACCAGTACGTCGGTGCCCGCCTCGACCCGGTGACCGGCCAGTACATCGTCCTCGGCGGCGCAGCGCGGCAGCATCCAGGCCGACGGATAGAGGCGCAGCGTCTCGTGGACCAGGGCCTGGACGGCCCGGCTGCGCTCGGGCGAGCCTTCCACCCCCGCGGCCAAGGCCCGCTCCCGGGCCTCGGGGTGACGGTCGAGCAGCAGAAACAACCAGGTCAGGGTGGTTGCCGTGGTTTCGTGACCGGCGAAGAGCAGGGTGACCAGCTCGTCCCGGATCAGCCGGTCGGTGTACTCGGGGCGGGTGCCGGCCGCTTCCAGCAGTACGTGCAGCAGGCCCGGCCCGTCGGGTCCGGATCCGGCCCGGGCCGTCGCGACGGCCCGGCTCGCCAGGGCGTCGATCCGGGCCAGTTCGGCGGCGACGTCCGCCTCGGCGGCGGTCGCGTCCGCGGGCAGGCCGGGCAGCGCGGCCACCACCGCGGGCACGGACGCCAGACCGTGTTCCACACCGGGGTCGAGGGGGTGTCCGGTCAGGGCCCGCCAGATGGTGTCCAGGGCGAAGCGGCGCAGCTCCTCACCGACGTCGAAGACCTCGCCGGTCGCCGCGTACCCGTCCCAGCGCGCGGCGGCGACCCCGGCCGCCGCCGCGATCCGCTCCTCGTACCTGCGCATACCCCGGCCGGTGAACTGGGACTGGAGTAGCTTCCGCTGCCGCTTCCACGCCTCGCCCGTCGCGGCCAGTACACCGTCGCCGATGAGGAGCCGGGCCCGGTGCGAGCGCTTCACATAGCGCTCGGGGCGGAGCGCCAGGACCTGTTGCACCGCCTCGGGGGAAGTGACCAGCACGGTCGGGCGCGGTCCGAGCGGAAGCGCGGCGAGTCCGCCGAGCCGCCGCTGCGCCTCGGCGAACAGCTCGACCGGTTCCCCGCCGGCGGCCCGCCAGCGGCCGACGACGGCGGAGTCGAGCGCGGGCACCGGGCGCCCGGCCGGTGGGGGCGGGCCGGGACGGACGGAGGTGGCCACGGGGCGACTCCTCATCGACGGGGCTGTCGTCACGCACTGTAGCGGAGCAGGCGCGGCGGGCGACAGCCCGCGCGGGCGCCGTCCCGTGGTGTCCGCGGTACGGCCCAGACCCTGCGGTCCAGGGGGGCCGCGACGTCGCGAATACCCCCAACTTCCTTGTCAAAACGGGTTGTTCATCACGTACCGCAGACGCTTCACGCTCTGCTCAACAGCACCTTTCCCGTTCGCTCTTCAGTACGATCATCGGCAGTCGCCCGGCTCCGGCCGGGCGATTCTTCCGTCCCGATCCGTATCGGAGAGGCAGATCATGCGAAGAACCCCCCACAGCCGGCTGCGCACCACCGCGGCCGGTGCGCTCGCGATGATCCTCGGCACCGCCGGGCTCGCGGCGATCCCCGGCACCGCGAACGCGGCCGGCACCACGGCTGCGCCCGGCACCGCAAGCACGTCCCCCACCGTGGCGAGCACCTCCGGCGGCACTCTCGCCGTGCAGTACCGCACCGGCGTGAGCAGTGCCGCCGCAAGCCAGTCCGCGCCCTGGTTCAGGATCCGTAACACCGGTACGGCCGCCGTACCGCTCAGCGGCGTCAAGCTCCGCTACTACCTCAAGGCCGATGCGGCCACCACCAACTACCGCTTCGCCTGCGACTGGGCGGTCCGGGGCTGCTCCAACGTCACCGGCTCCTTCGGCACGCTCGCCCGGCCCACGGCAACGGCCGACCGCTATCTGGAGATCGGTTTCACCGCCGCCGCGGGCACCCTCGCCCCGGGCGCCGACTCCGGTGATATCCAGGTGCGCTTCCACCGCACCGACTGGCAGCAGCTGGTCCAGAGCGACGACCACTCCTTCGGGGCCGCGCAGTCGGCCTACGCGGACTGGCCGAAGGTCACCGCCCAGCTCGCCGGCACCACCGTCTGGGGCACGGAGCCCGGCGGCCCGGTCGATCCGCCGCCCGCCCAGACCCTCTTCGACGATTTCGCCTACACCGCGGCAAACGACCCCCGGCTGACGGCAAACGGCTGGATGATCCGCAGCTGGGGCGGCGGCCCGGGGGTCCCCGGGGCCACCTGGTCCCCGCAGAACATCGGCTTCGGCACCGAGGGCGGCAGCACCCTGCTCAAACTGAGCACCTCCACCGAGGGCACCGCGGCCAGCACCCGGCAGGCGGAGATCTCCACCAATACGATGAAGTTCCGCAACGGGACCTACGCGGCCCGGGTGAAGTTCAGCGACGCCCCGGCCGGCGGCCCCGACGGCGACCATGTGATCCAGACGTTCTTCGCCATCAACGACCTCAAGTCCCCGATGGCCGACGACTACGCGGAGTACGACTTCGAGTATCTCCCCAACGGCGGCTGGGGCGAGACCTCCAGCGCCTTCTTCACCACGTCCTGGGAGACGTACCACCCGGTGACCGGGCAGGTACTGAACACGCACACCGTGGAGCGCCGGAGCTTCGACGGCTGGCGCGATCTGGTGTTCACCATCGACGACCAGGACATCCGCTACTACGTCGACGGCAGGCTCTTCGGCACGCACAGCTCCGCCTATCTCCCGGAGCGCGGGATGCTGATCGCCTTCAACCAGTGGCTGACGAGCCTCGCGGGCCAGACGTCCACCGCGCCCAGGACCTACGAGCAGCAGGTCGACTACGTGCTCCATGTCAAGGACCGGGTCCTCACCCCGGCCGAGGTCGCGTCCCGGGTGGCGGCCTACCGCACCGCGGGCACCTCGTTCGAGGACACCGTGACCGCGAGCTGAGGCCACCGCGGCGGCCGGCTCCGGCACCCTCGTGGTGCCGGTCCGGTCCCCGCGGGCCCGTGCGTCACCGCCCCACGGCCGCCGCCCGGTCCCGCAGCGCCTCGATCAGTGCGGCGAGCGGGGGATCGTTCCGGCGGCGGCCGATCACGGCGATCCCGATGCGCCGGACCGGCTCCGGCTCCGCGACCGGGACGGCGCACACCCCCGGGGGCATCTCCTGCGCGAGCGCGATGGACGGGATGAGCCCCACGCCCAGCCGCGCGGCGACGAGGGAGCAGGCGAAGAAGTAGTCGGTCGTCGTACCGCGGACCTGCGGGACGAAACCCGCGCGTCCGGCGTAGCGCCGCAGATACTCCTCCGTCTTCAGACAGCCCAGCACCCATGGCTCGGACGCCAGCTCACCGAGGTCGAGCGCGGTACGGTCCGCGAGCCGGTGACCTGCGGGCAGCACGATCCGCAGCGGATCGTCGAGCAGCGGAATCCAGTCCATACCGGAACGCCTGCCCGGCAGCGGGCCGTCGAAGCAGTAGGCCAGCCCGAGCTGCACCGCCCCTTGGCGCACCTGCCGCAGGGCGTCCTCGGGTTCGGCCTCCCGCACATGGAGCATGGCGTCGGGGCACGCCGCCGTCAGCGCGGTGAGGGCGCCGGGCAGCAGAAACCTGCCGCCGCTGGTGAACGTGGCGATGGTGAGCTGGGGGCGGCCCGAGCCCAGCAGGTCGACCTGCTGCCGGGCGTAGGCGAGTTCGGCGGCGACCGACTCCGCCGCGGCCACCATGATCCGCCCGGCCTCGGTGAGAGCGGCCCCCCGTGTGCTGCGGCTCACCACCGGGGTGCCGACGGTCCGTTCCAGCGCGGCGATGTGCTGGGAGACCGCGGACGGTGTGAGTCCCAGCGCCGCCGCCGCGCGATTGAAGCTCCCGCACTCCGCGACCTCCCGCAGCACCCGGAGCCGCTGCACATCAATCAACAGTTTTCCTTAATACCCATCCAGCAAGGAACCAGTTCCACTGAGGACCCTAGGACTTCACGATGGGGGCATGCAAAGAATCTGTGTGATCGGCGGCAGCCGTTACTTCGGCATCCTCCTGGTCCGGCGTCTCCAGGCCGCCGGGCACCGGGTGACCCTCGTCAACCGGGGTTCGGCCCCGCCGCCTCCGGGCGTCGACCATGTCCTCGCCGACCGCAACGATCCTGCGGCGCTCGAAGCGGCCCTGGGGTCCCGTACCTTCGACGCGGTCTCCGACCAGTTCTGCTACAGCCCCCTCCAGGCGGCCGAGGCGGTCCGCGTCTTCGGCGGGCGGACCCGGCGGTACGTCATGACCTCGACCATCGAGGTCTACAATCCGGCGACGACGTCGCTTCCGCAGGTCGCGGAGGACACTCTGCTGTCGGAGGGGACCGTGAACCCGGTGGGCCGGCCGGTGGATCCGGGGCTGCCCTGGCGCGACCAGGAGTTTCTGGACGCGCACTACTCGGAGGGCAAGCGGCAGGCCGAGGCCGTGTTCACGCGGGAGGCGGACTTCGAGTTCGCCACGGTACGGGTCGCCCATGTACTCGGCGGGGGCGCACAGGACTTCACGGGCCGGCTGGCCCACTACACCGAACGCATCGTGCGGGGCGAGGAGATCGCGATCCACGCACGGGCGCTCCCCTCGTCCTTCGTCCACCACGAGGAGATGGCGGACTGCCTGCTGTGGGCGGCCACGGAGACCGATTTCACGGGCCCGCTCAACGCCTGCTCCGACGGGACCCTGGACGTCCACGGCCTGACCGCCGCCATCACGGCCCGGACCGGCCGTGAGCCGCGGTTCCGGACGGTTGCCGAGGGCGAGGAGGCATCGCCGTACTCCTTCGACCGCCACTACGCCATGAGCAACACCCGCGCCGCGGAGCTGGGATTCCCCTTCTCCCCGGTCCGGGACTGGCTGCCGTCCGCCGTCGACGAGGCGCTCGCCGCCGCCGGACTGCCGACCGTCTGACCAGCCTGCCGACCGCCTGCCGACCGCCGATCGGTCCCGCCGACCGGGGCCGGGTGCGATGTCCGGGCCGGGTGCGGTATCCGGTTCCCCGCCGGCCTCCGCGCCCGGCACCCGCGTGATGCGCCGGTCCACCGGTCCGCCGGGTCCCGCCCGTCAGGCGCCGGGGGCGTCCGGTCCGGCCGTCGGCGGCGGTTCCGCGACGAGCATCGTGCCGATCCGGCGGAAGCCGAGGCGGGCATAGAGCCGGGCGACCGATTCGTCCGCCGCCGAGAGCACCACCAGCGATGCTCCCGCCGACCGGGCGTCCGCGATCAGTGCCGCCGTGACGGCGAAGCCCAGACCGCGCCGGCGCGCCGACGGCAGGGTCGCCACCCCGACGATCTCGGTCGCCCCGGCCGACGGCAGATGCTGCCCCGAGCAGAGCACCTCCCCGTCCCCCGTGACGGCCGCCGCGACCCCGAGCAGCCCCGCCCGGATCCGGTCCTCCGTACGGGAGAGGCTGCCGTCGGCCTTCACCCGCTCCGCTTCCGCCGCCAGCCGGGTCCGCTCCTCCGGTACCGCACCGTGCGCGGCGGGCCCGGGGCCGAAGACGAGCCCCGCCACGGCGAGGGCGCCCGGCAGCTCCACGTCACCGGCCCGCAGCACCCGTATCCGTACCCCGTCGGCAGGCTCCGGCACGGCGGACGGCGCCTCGTCCGGCGCCAGGGCCATCAGGGGATACTCCTGCACCGCGAGCCCGGCGCCCTCCGCCGCGGCGCGCAGCGCCGGTGCCGTCTCCGCGACCCATTCGAACCGCTCCGGCGCCCCCAGCTCCCGCTGCCGGGCGCGCACCCGGGTCATATCGCCGGAGGTGATCCGGCTCCCGGGGGCAGGGCGCGCGAACCGGGGCCAGCCCCCGCCCGGGCCCTCGGGGACGAAGAGGGTCAGCGGGCCGAAGTCCTCGGCCCGGGCGGAGGAGCGGGGCACCGCGTCGAAGTACGCCTCCGACGCGGCGCGCAGGAACGAGTCGTCGTGAACCCTGTGAGCCATGGCCGCATCCAACCAGACACCCCGGACACCACTGACAACGCCCCCGGGCCCGCGCGTCCGGGTGCGGTCGGCGGTACGGCTCCGGACGGGTTTCGGGACCGGGTTCCGAACAGGATTCCGAACGGTCCGGACGGGTTGGGCAGGGGTAGACCGAGACGGGGCGCGGTGCCCCGACGATCACGAAGACAAGGGCGGGACACATGCCGGAGATCAGCGGGTTCCTGGAGCGGAAGCTCGCGCGGAGGTTCCTCACATACGACACCGACCGTGACGGTTTCATCGAGCGCGAGGACTTCGAGACCGCGGTGCGCAGGCTCGGTGCCGCGTTCGGCCGTCAGGAGGGGTCGGCGGACCTGGGGCGGGTGCGGGAACTGGCCGTGGGGCTGTGGGAGCACCTGGTACGGGTGGCCGATACCGACGGGGACGGGAGGATCGACGAGGGTGAGTACCGGGCGGCGTTCGCCGCCGGGCTGCTGGTGACGCCCGCGTCGTTCGACGCCGGATACATACCGTTCCTCGACGCGCTGATGGACGTGGTGGACGGGGACGGCGACGGACGGCTGACCCGTGCGGAGCAGGTCCGCTGGACGGGCGCGCTGATGGGGATGGAGGAGGGCGACGCACGGGAGGTCTTCGGGCGGCTCGACGGAGACGGGGACGGGCTGATCCACCGGGACGACCTGCTGGAGGCGATCCGCGGGTACTACTTCGACGAGGACCCCCACGGCCCGGGTGCCTGGCTGCTGGGCCCGCTGGACCTCGGCTGACGCAGCGGCGACGGGGCGCCCGGAGCCGTACCTTCGTACGGTGTCGGCCGGGCGCCCCGGCACCGCCCGGATCCCCCTGCCGCGGGCCTCCGGCCGCCGGACACCGAGCACCAGGCACCAGGCACCAGGCACCAGGCACCGGCGGGCCATGACCGGATCCGCGCCGGAGCGCCGGGTTCCAGTCAGGTTGGGCGTGCCGGGATATCCGGCGCGGGTCCGGGGAAAAGATCATCCCGTCCCGATCTTCCGCAGACCGAACCGGAGCAGCCGCACCCCCACCCGCATCCGCCCCGTGCCGACTCGTCACCGCCGACAGCAGGCACAACCCCGCAGCCCCGCAGCCCCGCAGCAACACGACAGCAGGACAGCACGGTTCAGAGCACGTCCTTCCCGGCCGTTCCATGACCGAAAGGCTTCTCTCCTTGCGTGCCCAGACCCCCAAAGCCGCCGCCGAACCCTCCCCCACGGTGTTCGAACGGTTCCCCCTCATCCAGCGCGGTCTCGACCGGCTGGAGCGCCGGCCCACCGCCTTCGGACTGGCCATGTGGGCCGCCGGACTGGTCAAGCCGGTGTTCCTCGACCATCTGGTGGTGCCCGAGCCCCGCGCCGAACTCGCCCCGGTACGAGAGTTGCTGGAGAAGCACCGGGAGACCTATGCCGAGCGTCTGACGGGCTTTCTGCAGCTCGCCGATCTGCTCGCCGGGATCTCCGTCGAGGGGAGGGAGCTGGGCACGGTCCCCTACTGGGGCAACACCTGGCTGCCGCCCCTGGACGCCCTGTCCCTGTACGGTCTGCTCGCCGAGAACAAACCCGCCCGGTATCTGGAGATCGGCTCCGGCAACTCCACCAAGTTCGCCCGCCGCGCCGTCGACGACCTCGGGCTCGCGACCAGGATCGTCTCGGTCGACCCCCGCCCCCGGGCCCCGATCGACGCTCTCTGCGACGAGGTCGTCCGGGTACCGCTCCAGCAGGCGGACCCGGCGGTCTTCGAGCGACTGGAGCCGGGGGACATCGTCTTCCTCGACGGGTCGCACCGTCTGCACATGGGCTCGGACGTGATGGTCTTCTTCTTCGAGCTGCTGCCGAGACTGAAGCCCGGAGTACTGATACAGGTCCACGACATCATGCTGCCGGCCGACTATCCCGAGTCCTGGCGCTGGCGGCTCTACTCCGAGCAGTATCTGCTGGCGGCGATGCTCACATCGGCCCCTGAACGGTTCGACGTCCAGCTCCCCAATGCCTTCGTCCACGGCGACCCGGAACTCCGGGCCCTGCTCCGTCCGCTCTGGCACCGACTCGGGGTCACCCGGCACTTCCGCCCCGCCTCGTTCTGGTGGCGTCACCAGGGCTGACGCGGCGCAATGCCGGACGCCCGCCCCGGGGAGCGGTGTCCCCGCTCTCCGGGGTCCGTGCCCGTGCAGCCGCCGTCCCGCCGTCCCGCACTGTCGCAGGACCACCGATCCGATGGCCCAGAGTGGCGCCATATCGCGCCAGCACCGGCCTCGACCCTCGGTTTCCTTGGGACTCCCCAGCCTCTCGGCCTGCGCCGATCCGGCTCATCGCCGGTGAATCCCCGGGGTTTCACCTGGACAAACAGGGACTAACGGACCGGGGGGCGGGACGGGGCCCGGCAGGCGCCGCGCGGCGCAACGGCTGTGCCATGATAGTTCCATGGAACTACGGGAGTACGTCGAGTCCCTGCGCGACGAGCTGGTCGCCGCCTCCGCGGCGGGCGATGCCGAGACCCGCGCGGTGGCCGAGCGGCTCGTCGCTCCTCTGGAAGCGGCCGTCCGGCTCACGCTGCTCAAGGTCCTGTCCGACGCGGCCGACGAGATCACCCGGGACCTGGCCCCCGGCTCGGTGGACCTGCGGCTGCGCGGGATGGAGCCGAGTTTCGTGGTGACCCCGCCCCCGGGTGACGAGGGTCCCGCAGGGGACACCGCCGACCCGGTGGACGACGCGGCGAGCGAATGGACCGCAGGAGGCTCCGGCGGCGCGGCGGGCGGCGCCACGGCACGGATCAACTTCAGGCCTCCGCAGGCGATGAAGGAGCAGATCGAAGAGGCCGCTTCACGGCAGGGCATCTCGGTCAACGCCTGGATGATCCGCGCCTCCGCGGCGGCGCTGGCGAACAACCGGCGGACACCCCGCGGCAAGCAGCAGTTCAACGGCTGGGTGCGATAACCACCCCGGCCCACGGCCCCGCCCGGGACCCCGCGGTCCGTCGGCCGCGTACGGAGCACTCCGCTTCGTACGCGACGAGGCACCCGACGAGGCACCCGGCGAGGCACGCGACAAAGCCCGTCAGGCCCGGTGGACCGTGATGTCCCCGTAGGACGTCTTCCCCCGGACCGCGATCGACTGCTCGGACGATTCGGCGACGCTCTCCAGCGTGTTGAACACCCGCCCGTACCCGGTGGACAGGTCCAGCTTCGCCGGAAGGCCCGCGCCGAGCCCGATCTCCAGATCCCCGGTGGACGTCTTCAGCTCGACCGTACCGCGGGTCACCTCCCCGATCCGGATGCTGCCGTTCGCGGTTTCGGCCTCGGTACTGGCCCCCCGGGCGCGCTCGACGGCGATATCGCCGTTCGCGCAGCGGATCCGGATATCGCCGGTGACCTCGCGGATCTCCGTACGGCCGTTGGAGTTCCTGGCCACGACGGCCCCGCTGACCTCTCCCACCCGGATCCGTCCGGTGCCCGTGATGAACTCGGCATCGCCGTCGACACCGGCCACGGTGATCCGACCGCCTCCGGTCTTCAGTCGCAGCGGACCGGTGCGGTCCAACTGGATATGCCCGACGGAGGTCTTGTACGTGCACTCCCCGAGGCGCCCGGAGCCGTGGAGGTCCGCCACCTCCGCTTCGGCGCGCAGGGCCGAGCCGCTGGGCACCACGATCGACACATCGACCGAGCGGGTCTTCCGGGAGAGGTCCAGCTTCTTGGACTTGGGGGTCCTGATCGTCAGCACTCCCTCGGCATACTCGACGCTCACCTGCTCGGCGGCCTTCACATCCGACTCGTCGGTGTCGTCGCTCGGCTGCACCTCGACGACGGTGTCGGTCCGGTCCTCGGCGAGGATCTCCACATCGCCCGCCCCCATGTCGATCACGACGGAGATCGGTTCGGGAGTCTCAAAAGCAGGCATGCCTGGTTCCCCTTCTCGCACTGTCCCACGGTCGTCCCCGCACCTCACCGACGGGCACTCGCATGGCGCCATTATGGTGCAGGCATTGCACCACATCAAGTCGCCCTCTTCACCCGTGATGGCGCCGCGCTGGCGCCATCACGGGTGGATCGGTCCGGCGCGGCACCGCCGGGCACGGCGCAGTCGCTCCGTGCGGTGTCCGGCCTCAGCCGACGGGCAGGCCCAGTCCGGCGGCGACGGCCCCGGTCCGGGTGAACACCGACTTCAGATGCTCCGTATCGCAGTACTTGTTCCCGGTCGAGACCACGCCGATGACCCGGCCGCCGGCGATCAGCGGACCGCCGGAGTCACCGCGACAGATGCTGTCGGTGGTGCCGGCCCCCGGCAGGCCGCAGACCTTGAGCGTCCCGGAGTCCCCGGGCTCGGTGAACGGCTCGCACTTGGCCAGCGGCCCGAGGGTGAGCACGGCCGACTTCAGCCGGGTGCCATTGGTGTCCCGGGCGGTCAGCCCCCAGCCGACCGCCTTCGCCGTCTTGCCGTGGGCGTAGAGCGCCGACTCGTTCGGTCCGGCGACGGGCAGAGTGGCGTACGGCATCGCACCGGCGAGGGTGAGGACGGCGGCGTCGTACGCGAAGGTGCCCTGTGTGTACTTGGCGTGGAGCTTGATGGACGAGATCGCGCGTACGGTGCCCTTGGTGCTCTGGATCTCGGTCCGGCCTCCGATCACCTGGAATTCGCGTGCCGTCGGACCGGCCACGCAGTGGGCGGCGGTCAGCACCTTGGTGGGCGCGACCAGGGTGCCTCCGCAGACATGCGCCCCGTCCTGGGAGACGATCCGCATGGCGTACGGATGGTCGGTGACGGTGGTGTTCTGGCCGCCGCGGACGGCGACGGCGGGAGACACGGTGGCGGCGGTCCCCGCCGCCGTGAGCAGGGTCGCGGTGAACACGGCAGCGGTGGCGCGCCTGTTGGACCTGGGCATGGGAGCCTCTCGGGAAGCGGGCGTACGGCCGGGTCGGCGGTACGTCCCCCCAGCAGGACGGCACCTTCGCCCGCCGGGTTCGTCCGCCCCGCCAACGGTGGCATTCCTCTCATCAACTTGCCTCGGACAACCGTTTGTTGGGTCCGGAGAAGCCCGGTACCGGCAGGGGCCTCGGGCCGCCGGCGGACGGACGGCGCCGGCGGACGGACGGCGCCGGTGGACGGACGGCGCCGAGGGGCGGGGTGAGCCGGGACCGGAGTGGCCGGCGGGTTCGGGGTGTCGGTGGGAGGTGGTTCCATTCGGCCCATGCCTGATGATCTGCACAGCGACAACGGTGTCGGGAACGGCTCCGAGGAGGTACCGGGGCCGGTGACCGGGGCTTCGGGGCCCGCACGTCCCGGCGGGGCCCCCGGGCCCGCGGAGGGTACGGACCGGCCCCCGGGTGTCCCCGCGGAAGCCTCGTACATCGAGGAGTGGGAGCTGTTTCCCGGCGGCCCGAAGTGGCCGGCGTGGGGGATCGGTGAGCGGAGCGGCACGGCTCCGACAGGCCGGTGGCGGCTGTGGCGTCCCGACGGGATACCGCTGGAGGAAGGCGACTGGCGCGACGGGAAGCGTCACGGAACACTGCTGCGCTACCACGACGACGGCACCCTCGCGGTCCGCGCCGAGCACCGTGACGGCACGCCGGTGACCGTGACGGGCCACCGCAGCGACCACCCCAGTTGCGACCCGTTCTCGTTCGACGGCTGGCCCCCGGCCGTCCGTACCGTCGTCCACGATTTCGACGAGGGGGGTACCAAGGTCCGCTGGGCCTGCTTCGCCGCCGACGGCACCGAGGTGACCATGGCCGGTGATCCCGTGCCGGAGCGCCCGGCCGGGGTGCCGGACACCGCCACGTACTGGCCGACCGGGAAGTGGTCGGCCCCGCGCTGGCGGGACGGCCGCCTCGAAGGGGTCGCGCGGCACTGGAACCCCGACGGGACCCCGCATCTGATCGTCTACAACCGCGCGGGCGACGAGGTCGCACGCCACGGCGACAGGCCGCTCGCCGAGGCGGCCCGGGACGGTGATGCCGCGTCGGTCGAGCTGTGCCTGGCGGCCGGGCTGGGGAATTCGCCGGGGGTGGTGCGGTACGCCGCGTACGAGGAACTGCCGCAGCTGGCACTGCGGTTGCTGCGACGGGACCGGGCCGGGGAGGGGCCGCCGGCACCGGTCGCCGCGTACGAGCCCGGTCCGCCGCCTCCCGAAGCGCCCGCCGACGCGGTGTGGGTGCAGAGCTTGGAGTCGTACGTCGTCGGGGACGTCGACGAGGAGACCGGTGCCGCGGTCGGGACCTGGCGGATCTGGAAGCAGTCCCGCTCTACGTCGCACTTCGAGCACCGTTACAGCGAGGCCGATTTCACGGACGGACGGCGGGCCGAACGGCGCAGCTACTTCGCCGGCGGTGAGCTGTCCGGGCTGGAGCGCCGGGGGCCGGACGGAACCCGGCTGAGACGTTCATGGGACTACCGCCACCGCCTCGACCGGGAAACGGAGTCGGCTGCCGACGGCACCAGGACGGTGCGGTCGTTCCACCGCGACGGGGCCGTCCGCATGGAGCGGACCACCCGCGACGAGGCCCTGGTGGTGGCGTCCTGGTACGACGCTTCCGGGATCCGTACCGCCGAGGTCACCGCGGCCGACACCACCGTCGGCGGCGAACCGGTCGAATGGTGGCGGGCCCTGGACGCGGCCGGTGCGCTCGTCGCGGAAGGGGCCGTCGAAGCCGGTACGGGCGGCGGGCCGGTCGGGCCGTGGCGGCTCTACGGCGCCGACGGCACCGGCCTCGGCACCGTGACCTTCGACGGGCTCGACCGGATCGCGGCCGACGCCGATCTGGGCCGTATCGCCCATGCCCTGCCCGGCTGGCACGCGGCGCCGGCCGGGCCCGAACTCGCCGGCGCCGACACCGTGCCCTGGTCCGGCCTCGCCACCTTCTACGGCGACGCCCGCCATCTGCCGTTCCTGCTCAAGGGGTTGACCCTGCCCGATCCGTACGCCTTCTCCACCGCGCTGGCCGTGCTGTCGAACCTGCTGTGGCACCAGGAGACCATCACCACGGCCACCGGACCGGCGTTCCGGTATCTGACGGCGCTGGTCGACCGTGTCGCCACCGACGACGGCCGGAAGCGGCTGCTGGACCTGCTGGCCGCCGTCGTCACCGTCGACAATGCGACCGGCGAGACCGGCGAATCGGTGAGCGGTCAGATCCGGCGGCTCAAGTCCGCCTTCGCCGGTGCACCCGCCCGCGGTGAATGGTCGACCAACGACACCGGCTACACGGACTACGGCTGGGAGGACGCCTACCACGAGATCTTCACCAGCCTCGCCGGCGCGGTACCGGTGTGGCGGGCCCTGGCCGCCCACCCGCGGGCCGACCTCCGGCAACTCGCGGTCGTCCTGCTGGCCGCCGCACCGGGCGAGGCGGCCGCGGCCGTACTGTACGAGCGGCTCACCGCCGAACCCGCGGCCGGGATCCGGGCGGAGATCCTGCTCGGCCTGGCCCTGCACGAACCCGGCCCGCGCAATCTGCAGTCGCTGGAGCGCCATCTGACCGACCCCGACCCGCTGCTGCGCCTCTGCGCCTCGCTGAGCCATCACCGGCAGGGGTACGCCCCCGCCGGTGATACGGACCGTACCGTCACCGCGCCGGCCGAAGACGGCCTCGACCCGGCCCGCTATCACCGGCTGAGGCTCGCGGGGGACGAGCTGCCCACCCCGTCGGCCCCGGAAGCCGCCGGCTGATCAAGGGAACGGGCCCGGGTCACCATCGGTTCTCCGCCGCCGGGAGCTGGGCCGCCGGATCCCACCCGTGCCGGTTCCGGGCGGGCCGTGCCGTGTGCCGTCGGCCCGCCCCCGCCGTCTGCGTTCGCCGGGGCCTTCCCGCCCGGTGCGACGGGGTCCGGGTCCGGAACCCGACACCCCCGGGGGTCCGTGTGCGGCCGCCGGGCATCCGGCACCCCGCCCGCCCCCGTATCCCGTCCGCGCCACCGGCTCCGTTCGCCGTACCCCGTCGGTCATGTTGTCGTACATCTTCAGTAGGCAGCATGGGAGTTCCCGCCAACGGGAAACGACCCCCTTGCGCGGGTCCGCACCGGCGGCGTATCCCGTCCTGAGACGAACGGGGGGAAGTCGATGCGGAACGAGGATCGTGAGCTGCCGCCGTGCTCCGACACCGGGCACGGCATGTCGACCGGGGCGGGGGCCGATGTCCAGCGGCGGCTGGAACTGCTGGTACGGGACTTTCGCAGCAGCCATCCACCGATGCCGGTGGTCGTCCTGCACACCCGGAACGGCGACGCCCCCGACGCCGCGGCGGGCCGGGACGGCACGAACACCACGGTGGCCACGGGTACGGATGCCGAGCAACAGGTCGTCCGTCTGGTGGAGGAGCTGTACGCGGGCCATGACGCGCACGGGTCGCGCTGCGCCGTCGCCCCCACCGTGCTGGAGGGGGCGACCGAGGTCCGGCGCGCCGCCGGTCTGGTGCGCCACCTCGGCGATCCGCTGCGGTGGAACAGCCGGCGGGCCGGCTACCGCCGCTACTCCTTTCCCCGGGTCCGGCTGGTCGGCGCCATCGAGGACGCCGTCCGCGAACTGGATCCGGACTGGCCCCGGTCGCCCGCGTCGACGGGCTTCTCCCAAGGGCTGCCCGACCCCGCGCAGAGCCTGCTCGACCAGCTCGCCCGGCAGCGGTGGCGGCCCCGGGGCTCCTCCCGCTGGAGCGACCGGCTGCACCTCTTCGACATGGCGCACATCCTGCCGGTCAGCCTGGTGGCCGTATTCGGCGCACTGGCCACCCGCGCCGACTGGTCCATCGCGCTCATCTCCGGCCTGGGCTTCCTGCTGCTGCTGGTCCTGCTCGACAATGTGCTGCCCGGCCGGGCACCGCTCTTCCTCTGGCTGCGCCGGGAGAGCCGCTGGTTCCTGACCACGACCTTCCTCCGCGCCGCCTCGCCCGGCCGTCCGACCGATTTCTCCCTGGTGCGCCCGGTCCGCTCCTGGAACGCCATCGCCGCCCGGGCCCACGAGGTCGCGGAGGCGCTGAAGACGGGGGACGATTTCCAGCTCCAGCTGTACGTGCTGGCGCTCTGCGAGGATCTGCGCGACAACCACCGGCGCTGGAGCTGGGACCTCCGCGGTTTCAAACGGCCCCGCCCGCCGGTGCTCTTCGTACCCCGGGCGAGCGCCGGCAACGGCGGCATCGAGCTGATCAAGGCGGTCAGCGACGTCCGCAGCCGGCGCAGCGAACTCGACCCGCTGCTGCTCGTCGCGTCGGTCCGGGCCGCCGATGTGGAGCGGCTGCAGCGCAGTTCCGTCCAGGACGCCGGTACGGCTCCCTGGACCTGGTATCAGGAGTGGGGCCGCAATCTGCGCGCCGGGCAGTCGCCCAGCCGGGCCCTGGCCGAGCTGCCCTGGGTGATCAAAGTGCCGCTCCGCGCGGACCGCCTGGTGGTGGCCGACGAAGCGCGGCGGCAGTGCGTCCGGGCGACGACCCGGCCCACCGTCGCCCGGCTGGTCTGGTCGGTGCACACCCTGGCCCTGGTGACCGTGCTGATCGCCACGGGAACCGCCCTGCACGCCCGGGAGCTGGCGGACCGGTACTGCTCCAGCTCCCTGCTGTCGGCCAACCGCGATACCGTCCGGCTGAGAGCGCCCGGGGCGTCCGAGCCCGAGTGCATCGGCATCGCCGCCGGGGACGTCCGCTTCTCCGACTGGCTGAAGGAGGACGAGCAGGCACCCGGACCGGGCCGGCTCCCGTGGACTCTGGAACAGCTGGAGAAGAGCATCCGCAAGGAGAACGCCAAGGTTCTCCGGGACAACCCGGACAACTATGTCACCGTCGTCTACGCGGGCCCCTTGAGCACCTCTCCCCGTGAGCGCACCTCCCCGGTGAAGGGCATCGAGGAGCTGGCGGGCGTCCATCTCGCCCAGGCCGTGATCAACAAGAGGAGGTCGACGGGGCTCCGGGTGCTGATCGCCAACGGCGGGGTGGACATGCGCCATCAGAAGGCCATGGCCGAGTCCATCGCCCGGTACGCCCGGCGGGATCCCACGCTCGTCGGGGTCGTCGGCGCCGGGCGCGATCTCACCACCAGCACGGACACCGCGATCATCCTCGCCGACGCCGGGCTTCCGGTGGTCTCGGGCACCAACTCCGCGAGATTTCTGCCCCGGGAGCGTGCCAACTGGTTCAGTCTGGCGGCCCCCGACGACTGGCAGATCGAACAACTGGGTCTGATCGCCCGGCAGCTGCGCACCCCGCAGACCACCCAGTACGCACTCGTCCTCGCCCGCGACACCAGGAACTCCGACGACCGGTACACCAACGAACAGGCCGCCTTCAGCAACAAGATGCTGGCCAGGGAGGACTACGAGGTCCTGCCCGAGCGCCGGTACGCCGTCCGGTCCGGCCGTGCCGAGCTGGAGGCGCAGACCGAGGAGATCTGCCAGGGTCCCCGGGTCCCCTCGGTGATCTACTTCGCGGGCCGGGTCGAAGACGTCGGCCCGTTGATGAGTCAGCTCAACACGGAGCAGGGCTGCGCCGGCCGGAACATCTCCGTACTCACCGGCGACGACCTGTCCAAGGCCGACTTCACCCCGCAGGGCGGCGAGGGGATGCCGGCCAATGTCACGCTCTACCACGCAAGCCTCGCCAGGCTCGCGGCGCAGGGCGCCACGAGTTTCTACCGGGACGCCGAGAACCATCTGCCGGGTCCCGACGGCCGGCGGGACTGGGCCGGTCCGGGCTCCGCCGTACTGGCGAGCGGTCAGACCGCCCTCGCGCACGATGCCACCCGGGCCCTGCACGAGGCGGCGGGCGTCGGGGACCAGGCCCAGAGCCGGGCCGCCACCTGGGTCAACCTGCGGACGGTCGTCCTGCCCAATATGGCGACGGGGACCATCGACTTCACCGGTTCCCGGCCCCGCCGGCCCCGTTCGGGCCACAGCATCGTGCTCAACAGGGTCCGGAGCGGCCCGGACGGCACACCCGTCCGCCGTGCCTTGTGCGCCAGGGCGGCAGGCGACGTCCGTCCGCTGACCGTGGCGGAGTGCTCCATCCGCCGCTGAGCCCGGCTCCGGGAGCTGGGCGCACCGATCGGCGGCCCCGGCCGGACACCGGTCAGCGGGCGAGCCGGCCCAGGTCTCCGCGCAGCCGCTGGGCGCGGAGGACCAGTTCGAGTTCGAATCGCCGGTCGGGGTCGTCTATCTCGTCCCCCCACAGCTCCCGGATCTGGCGGAGCCGGTAGCGGACGGTCTGCGGATGGACCCCGAGCCGGCCCGCGACCTCGGGAGCGCCGCCCCGGGTCTCCAGCCAGGCGAGCAGGGTCTCGGCGAGCCGGCGTGCATGGGTCCGGCCGCAGTCGGCGAGCGGTGCGAGGGTGCGGCGGGCCAGATCGTCGATCAGCTCCTCGGGCTGGAGGAGCACCAGGGCCTGGGTGTGCTCGGTGGAGTACAGCACCTCCCCCGCCGGAAGCAGCCCGCGTTCCATGAGGCGTACCGTCGCCTGCGCCCAGCGCAGCGACTTCGCGGCGTCGACCAGCGGCACCGGCGGGCCGATCGCCCCGGCCCAGCCGGTCATGGCGCGCCGCAGCAGTTCGGGGCGGCCCGCCGCGTCCGGGTCGGGCACCACCATACGCGGCTGTTCGGCTTCCATATCGAGGAGGACGCCCTGGACGACGGCGGGGGCGACGGCTTGGCGGGCGGGGCGCAGCAGCACCCCGGCGGCGACCTTGGCCGGCAGTGCCCAGCCGATCCGGGCGGCCCGTTCCGTCAGGGCGGCGACGATCTCGTGCGGTCCGGCGGCGGGGCGGGTGCGGTGCTCGGCCAGGAGCAGGTCCATGAGTTCGCGCTGGAGCCTGAGACGTTCACCGGCCTGCCGGGCGGCGGCCTCGGCATAGCCGCGGACCGACTGGTCGACGAGGCCGTCGAGATACTCGTAACCCGCGTCGACGAGTTCGTACATGGCCCGTGGCGGGATGTCCACGCGCTGTCCGATCTCCGCGAGCCGCCGCCAGGTCAGCCGGACCCCGAGGCGGTAGATGGCCTGGAGGGAGTCGAGGCTGCGGCCGCCGATGCCCTCCCCCCGGCCGAAGTCCTGGAAGACCTCGGGGTGGACGCGGGGCCGGTCCTCCGCCGTCTCCAGATGCATGACGAAGATCTCGATGGCGCGCCGGATGCCGATGAGGGATTTGGGTTCCCCCGAATCGTCGAGGACGACCGGGACGTGCGGATACTCACGGCGGATCTCCCGCAGGATCTCCTCGGCCAGCGCCGGGGCCTCGGCCATGGCGAGTGCCGCGAATCGGCGTACCTGGCTGCGGGGTACGTCGTGCCAGGCCGAACGGGCCCCGGATGGCGGCACCGTCCGGTCCCCCGGGGTGACGGCGGCCGAAGCGCCCGGGGGGCCGAGGGCTGAGGTCGGGGTGGGCACGGGTCAGCGCTCCCGGGAGGCCGTCTCGTAGGTGACGAGCGGGGTGTTGGGCTGTTCGGGCGTGGCGTTGAGCAGGGCCACGACACCGACGGCGGCACCGACGGCGAGGGCGGCGGCGGCCACGGCGGTGAGTGCGGCGGCAAGCAGTCTGGGCATGCTGGGGGTCCAGCCTTTCCGGTCGAAAGGTCGTCCCCACCCTGGATGATCCACAGGATCCGTGCCAGTGCCCACGGGCCCTGGTCGTGGGTGGTCACGGGTCCCCGGCCGTGCCGTCCCGTGGTGGTGCGCGCCGGCCCCGACCGGCTGGGGCCAGTGTCAACAATGTATTGACACCTAGTCAAGGGGGCGCCTACGGTTCCCGGCCCATACCGCGCCTGCACTTTTCCTTGCCGCGCGCATACGTTCCGTCACCGCGTGACCTCGGTTTTCCGACACCGTTTCGAGCCGTCTCGAACTCTTCTGGAGTGCCCGGATGCGACGTACCACCTCCCCCGTTTCGCTCGTTCTGCTGGGCATCGGCACCTTTCTGCTGGTGCTGGCCGCGATGCTCGCCTGGTATGTCGAGCCGCGTGCCCAGCGCACCCCGATCGACACCGATGTGACCACGGTCTTCACTGGTCGGGGCAGCTATTTCGACGCCAGGAAGGTTGAGACCGTCGATGAGACAAACCTCACCATCACCCGGAAGGTCCGGGGCGATGTGGCCGACAGCGACAAGAGCGGCCGGGCGATCTGGGACGTGTCGACGAGCGTCGACACCGACGACACGCTGCCCGCTTCCGATCCCCATGACTCGTTCCTGTGGACGGTGGAACGCTGGGTGACCGACCGGAAGACCAACGCCCCCGTGCACTGCTGCGGGGAAACCCCCCGATTCGAGGGCGAGGCGTATCTGAAGTTCCCGTTCAACGTGGAGCGGCGGGCGTACCGCTGGTGGGACAGCACCCTCGGCGGCACCGTGGAACTCGCCTTCAAGAACACCAGGAAGGTCCAGGGCCACGAGGGGTATCTGTTCACCGGCACGGTCGCGGCGGTGAAGACCGGGACGCGGCAGGTGCCCGGTGTGCTCGTCGGCCAGAAGGAGCGCGGCCAGGTCCTCGCCGAGGAGTGGTACGCCAACACGGGCATCGAGCTGGTGGTGGACCGGAAGACCGGGCGGATCCTGTACGCCGCGATCCAGCCGAGGAAGACGCTGCGGGCACCGGGCGCCACCACCGACGCGGGCGAGGTGGTGCTGCTGGAGAGCAGCACGGGCATCGCGTTCACCGAGGAGACCCAGAAGAAGCAGGTCGAACTGGCGAAGGCCGACAACCGGAAGCTCCGGCTGGTGGGCGTCACGGCACCCGCGGGAGCGGGCGGTCTGGGGCTGCTGCTGGCCGTGGTGGGCTCGGTCCTGGTGTTCCGGGGGCGCCCTGAGGACACCCCTGTGGTCCCGGCTGCCGCCCCGGCCCCGGAATCCGTCACTCCGTGATGAGGTACGGCCGGTAACAGGTCGGCAATTTATCACCCCGGTGAGTAGCCGCAGCGAACCTCTGGGCGAAAACTGTCCATCCCACCCACCCGAACACATCATCCGTGCAAAACCCCCGGCACATCCGGGCCGCCCCGGCACCCTCCGGGGCGGTCCCACCCCGGACCGGAACCCCACCGGAATCCCACCGGGACCGCGCACAGCACCAGTTGCTCCCCGGCACGGTCCCGGTTCCGGCCCCTCGGTCCGGCCCGCCAGGCCCCGTACCGCCCGTGCACCTCGCCCGTACCGCCCGTCCCGTACTGCCTCGTACTGCCTCGTACTGCTCGTGAGTCCTCTCCCTTGCTGCGTACCACCGTGATGTCCCCGACCCTTTCCTCCGTCCACCCTCCCGTGCCCGGCGTGCACCCCGCACCACGACCACGGCACGGTTCCCGCACCCTCAGACGAGTCGGAGCACCAATGCCCCAGCACGTGCCCGCTTCGCTGCGCACGGCCGTTCCCCGGCCCGCTCAGCCCCCTGCGGAGCTGCCCTCCGAGCCGCGCCGCATCGTGTTCCTCGCCCACCGGGATCTCGGTCATCCCGCCGCGGGCGGTTCCGAACTCCTGGTCGACCGGCTGGCCGACGGTCTCGGCCGCCTCGGCCATCAGGTCACCCTCGTCTGCGGCGGCCCGGCGGCCGACCGCGGCTACCGGGTGGTCTCGGCAGGCGGCGACCTCGGTCACTTCCTGCGGGCCCCGGGCACCCTGGCCCGGCAGGTCGGCGCCTGCGATCTGCTGGTCGAGGTCTGCAACGGCATGCCGTATCTGGCGCCGTTGTGGCATCGCGGGCCCACCCTGTGTCTGGTCAACCACGTCCACACCGATCTGTGGGACATGCGCTTCGGCGGCCGGGCCCTCGCGCCCGCGGGCCGGCTCGGACGCCGGCTGGAGCACTGGGCCCTCAAGGAGGCGCAGCGGCGGAATCTGATGGTCGCGGTGTCCCCGTCGACCGCCGGGGAACTGCGCGCGATCGGCGTCGACCAGCACCGGATACGCGTGGTCCACAACGGAGTCGAGGAGCCGGGACCGCAGGAGCCGCGCTCACCGGAGCCGCTGTTCCTGGCGGTGGGCCGGCTGGTCGAGTACAAGCGGATCGACCTGCTGCTGCGGCTGTGGGAGCGGGTCAGGCCGGTGACCGGCGGGCGGCTCGTCATCGTCGGGGACGGTCCGGAGCGGGACCGGCTGATGAGGCTCGCGGGCCCGGGAGTGGAGTTCACCGGCCATATCACGGAGGCGGAGAAGCACCGGCTGCTCTGTTCGGCCTGGCTGCTGCTGCACCCGTCGGCCGTGGAGGGGTGGGGCCTGGTGGTCACGGAGGCCGCGATCCGGTCGACCCCGGCGGTCGGCTTCGATGTGCCGGGGCTGCGGGACTCGGTCGACGACGGGGTGAGCGGGGTGCTGGCCCGGGGCGAGAGCGCGTTCGCCGCCGCCTGGTGCTCACTGGCGCTCAGCCACGAGCGGCGGACGGTCATGGGCCGGGCGGCGCGCGAGCTGGCGGCCGGATACACCTGGGCCCGTACGGTACGGACGTTCCGCGATGTGGCCGTGGAGGCCGCGGCCCGGGGCCGGGGCCCGGAACGGGACCGGGAGCGGAAACGGAGCCGGCATCAGGGCCGGGGCACGGGCGGCACATCCGCCGGGGCACGCCCGGACGCGCCGCCCCTGACCGCCGCACCACCGCCACCGCCACCACCGCCACCACCGCCGTCCGCGCCGGACGGCCCGCAGGACGCCCTGCCGCACGGCCTCCGCAGCGGCCACTACTCGGGCCGCGACAGCGACCGTGAGCCCGCCGGGCACCTCACCGGCGAGACCGTCCGGCCGGGCGCCCGGCGGACCGAGCCCCAGAACCGCCCGCACCGCGCACGGATCGCCCCGCGGGCCGCCGTGCGCACCCGCCGGAAGTGAGGATCCATGCCGGCCCCTGGTCCCAGAGCCTGCGCCGCCGCGGACACCCCCGGTGTCCCGCGGAAGGGCGGCCGCTCCACCCCGACCTCGCCGAAAGACCCCTCGTTCGCCCGCTCGCTGGCCCTGTTCCGGGCCTTTATGCACGAGCAGGACGACCCCGCCACGTGCTACCGGCTGCTCGCACGGGACGCCGCTGACCAGGTCGAGGCGTACGACGGGCCGGTCGGCGGGAAGACGGTCGTCGACATCGGCGGCGGTGGCGGGTACTTCACCGCCGAGTTCCGGCGGCGCGGCGCCCACGCCTTCCTCTTCGAACCGGATGCCCGGGAGCTGGGGCCCGAGCCGCCGGAGGGAGCGGTCGCCGCGGACGGCTATCTGCTGCCGCTCGTGGATGCTTCGGCCGATGTGTCCTTCTCCTCCAACGTCCTTGAGCATGTGGACGATCCGCAGACCTTCCTCAGCGAGATGATCCGTGTGACCCGCCCCGGCGGGCTGATCTACGTCTCGTTCACCAACTGGCTGTCCCCCTGGGGCGGTCATGAAGGGGCGCCCTGGCACTATCTGGGCGCCGCACGGGCCCGGGCCCGCTACGAGCGGCGCACCGGACGCCCCGCCAAGCACGTCCTCGGCGAGAACCTGTTCGCCGTGCACATCGGTCCCACCCTGCGCCAGGTACGGGCCAGGACCGATGTCACGGTGGTCTCCGCCCGCTCCCGGTACTGGCCGTTCCTGGCCGGGGCGGTGACCCGGGTGCCGGGCCTCCGTGAGTTCGCTACCTGGAATCTCCTCCTCATTCTTCGGCGGTGTCCATGACCAGTACGGCCCCAGCGGCCCAGGTTCCCCCTCCGGCGGGCGTCCGGACGACCGGTGCGACCCAGGACCCTCCCGAAGGGCCCCGGTCGCGGCGGTGGCTGCTGGGTTTCTGGGCCGTGGTGTTCGCGCTCTTCCTCGCGGTGTCGCCGGGGCGCATGACGTTCGAGACCAAACTCGGAGTCGCCACCGACCCCTGGCAGTTCATGGCGGACCTCGGCGGGCTGTGGCACGCCCGCGGCGGCTTCGGCGGGCTCACCGACCAGTACATCGGGTACGCGTTCCCGATGCTGCCCTACTACGGCCTCGCCGACCTGTTGCAGCTGCCGGTGTGGCTGGCGGAGCGGCTGTGGCTGTCGCTGGTCGTGGCCACGGCCTTCTGGGGTGCGCTGCGGCTGGCCGAACGCCTCGGCGTCGGCAGCCGTCCGACCCGGCTCCTCGGCGCCGCGGTGTACGCGCTGTGGCCGACGTTCACTATCGTCGTCGGGTCGACCTCGGCCGCCGCGCTGCCCGGCGCGCTGCTGCCGTGGGTGCTGCTGCCGCTCGTCGACGACCGGTACAGCGCGCGGGTCGCGGCGCTGCGCTCCGCCCTGCTGATCCCGCTCATGGGCGGCGTCAACGCGGCGTCGACCCTGGCGTCGCTGCTGCCGGTGGGCCTCTATCTGCTGTCCCGGCCGAACGGGCCGCGGAAGCTGAAGCTCCTTCTGTGGTGGGTGCCGGGAGTCCTCCTGGCGACGCTGTGGTGGGTGGTCCCGCTGCTGCTCCTCGGCGCGTACGGGGAGAATTTCCTCCCGTACATCGAGACGTCGCAGATCACCACGGACACGATGGCGGCCACCGAGACCCTGCGGGGCGCGGGCAACTGGGTGGCGTATCTGAACTTCGGTGAGGCCTGGCTGCCCGCCGGATGGAGCGTCGCGGCGTCGGTTCCGGTCGTCGTGTGCTCGGCGCTGGCCGCCGCGCTGGGGCTGGCGGGGCTCGCCCGGCGGGATCTGCCGGAGCGCCGCTGGCTGGTGCTGACCGTGCTGACGGTCGCGCTGCTCACCCTCTCCGGGTACGCGGGCAAGTTCGGCGCCCCGTTCGCGGGGCCCGTACAGGATCTGCTGGACGGGGCGCTGGCACCGTTCCGGAACATCTACAAGTTCCAGCCCGGTCTGGCGCTCGCCCTGGTCATCGGGCTCGTCCACATCACCGCCGTCGCGGTGCGGGAGCGCGGGACGCGGCCGGTGCACGGGGTGCGGTGGGGGCGGCGGTACGCCCCCCTGTTCGCGGCCCTGCTGGTGCTGCCGGGGCTCGCCCTGCCGTATGTCAACGGGTCGATCCTGCAGCCGGGTTCGTTCCGGGAGCTGCCGGCGTACTGGGAGGACACGGCCGGCTGGCTGAAGAAGAACTCCCCGCAGAGCCGGGCCCTGGTGGTCCCGGCGACCGCGCACGGCATCTACACCTGGGGCTCCCCCATCGACCAGCCCCTCGATGTGCTCGCCGAGTCCCCCTGGGCGCAGCGCGACTATGTGCCGTTCGGTACGCCCGGCAACCGGCGCGCCATGGACGCCGTGGAGCAGGCCCTGCTCACCGGGGCCGCGATACCGGGGCTGCGGGACTATCTGAACCGGGCGGGACTGCACCATGTGGTGGTCCGCAACGACCTGGACCCCGACCAGATCGGCTATGTGCCGACGACGACCGTGAAGCGGGCGCTGGAGCAGTCGGGCTACGAGCGGGTCAAGGGCCTCGGCCCGGAGCTGACCGGTGGCCGGATCGCGGACGACACCCCGCTCCAGGTCGAGGGGCTGTTCCCGCGGCAGCGGGCCGTGGAGATCTACGCCCCCGCCGGGGGCGCCCGGGAGCCCGGCCGGGCCGGGATCTACACCGCCGCCGACACGGCCGTGGTGTCCGGCGGACCGGAGTCGCTGCTGCCGCTCTCCGCCGACCCTTCGCTGCGCAACCGGCCCACCGTGCTCACCGGTGACCGGCACCCCGGCGTCGACAAGCCGGCGCTCCAGGTCACGGCCGACGGGCTGCGGCGCGCCGACACCCGGTTCGGCCTGGTGAACACCAACACCTCGTACACGTACACCAAGGACGAGCGCAATCACCCCGACAGCGTGCAGGATCCGGGGGATGCACCCCATCAGATCCTGCCGGTGAAGGGCGTCGAACGGCAGACGGTGGCGGAGCTGCGGGGGGCGCGCGAGGTGACGGCGTCCTCCAGCGGCAACTGGCTGTTCCATCTGCCGCAGTACGACCCGGTGAACGCCTTCGACGGCAATCCGGACACGGCGTGGGCCGACGGTTCGTCCGGCAGCTCGAAGGGTCAGTGGCTGCGCGTCGCTTTCGACGGGCAGAAGGAGCTGCCGAACGAGCTGGAGGTGACCCCGCTGCCCCAGGAGGGGGTGCGGTCGGCCGCGACGCGGGTGAAGGTGGAGACCGAGCGGGGCAGTGTGATCAGCCCGCTGGAGACCAACGGCAGGACCCAGCGCGTCGCCGTCAAGGAAGGCGCGACCCGGTGGCTGAAGATCACCGTGCTGGAGGCGGAGACCGGGCGGCCGGGGCTGACCGGTGCCGGGTTCGCCGAGATCACCGTCCCCGGTGTCACCGTGACGCGCATGCTGAAGCTGCCCACGGACGGTACGGGCTCGGACGCGGCTGCCGAGACGGTGTCGCTGAACCGGCTCGCCGACCCGGGCGGGCTCTCCCCCGCCGGTACGGAGCCGGGGCTCCACCGCACCTTCACCACCGGATCTTCCGGCGCGCACGACGTCGGGATCAGCGCGGTGCCGGTGCCCGGCGAGGAGCTGGACAGACTGCTGTACCGGGTGGCGCCCGGGCAGTCGCGGCAGATCGTCGCGACCGCCGACTCCACCGCCCGGCTCGGCACGGGGCTGTCGGCACGGAATCTGACCGACGGCGATCTCACGACCGCGTGGATCGCCGGCGGCAAGCCGGTGATCCGTCTGAAGTGGTCCGGCGAGAAGGTGAAGGTGGACTCGCTGGTGCTGGGCGCCGCGGGCGGGCTGTCGGCCCGGCCCACGAAGATCGAGATCAGCTCGCCCCATGGCGCGGCCATCGCGAACGTCGACGACAACGGCTGGGCCCGCTTCGACCCGATCGAGACCGACCAGCTCGACATCACGGTCACCAGGACCGCTCCGGTGACCCTGCACAACCCGCTCGCCGACGGCGGACTCCAGCTCCCCGTCGGCCTCACCGAGCTGCACGTCCCGGCGCTCGCCGCGGGCCGCACCGCGCAGCCCCTCGCCGACCTGCCGTTCACCCTGGCCTGCGGCGAGGGTCCGGAGCTGGCGGTCGACGGAACCCTGCACGCGACCGGTGCGAAGGGCACCGTGAGGGACCTCGTGGAGCGGCGCCCCATCGAGGTGACGCTCTGCCAGGAGGGCCGGGAGCAGCCGGAGCTGGAGCTTGCTTCGGGCGAGCACCGGGTCGAGGCCGGGGACGCGGGGCCGCTCGCGATCACCGGGGTGACGTTCACCCGGGGCGAGGCCGCCGCACCGGCTACGGCCGGCCGGCAGCTCACCGCCGGCGACTGGAAGGACGACCGCCGCAAGGTGTCGGTCGGCGCGGGCGCCGCCTCGTACCTGACGACGTACGAGAACTACAACGAGGGCTGGAAGGCCACGCTGAACGGCAAGGAACTCAAGCCGCTCCGGCTCGACGGCTGGCAGCAGGGCTTCGCGATCCCGGAGGGCGAGGGCGGCACGGTCGAGCTGTCGTACGGGCCGTCCCGGGTGTACGGGGCCGGGCTGTTCGCCGGTGCCTTCGCCCTGCTCGTCCTGGCGGGTCTGGTGCTGTACCGCAGGCGTGAGGAGAACCCCGAGCGCACGGCCGGCACGGTACCGGCGCCGGAGCCGAACGGGCCGGGAACCGTCCTCGGGCTGGCGTCGCTCACCCTGGTGGCCGTGGTGGTCGCGGGCTGGCTCGCCCTGCTGGTACCGGCGCTCGCGCTGATCGCCCTGCGCCGTCATGCGCTGCTGGCGCCGATCGCGTTCGCCGCGATGGCGGGCGCGGGGATCGCGGCGGCCACCGGGGCCGGTGAGTCCCCGGCGGCCGGGGATGGTGCCTTCGGGTACGCGGCCCAGCTCCTGGCGTTCATCGCGCTCTTCGCGGCTCTGGTGACCGTCGGTGGACTGGGACGGTTCGGGCAGGTGTCCGGAGCCGAACCGCCGGAGCCGGCCTTTGCCGTCCGCTCCGGATTCGGTACGGGCCAGGAGTCCGGTCCGGGTACGGTCGCCGGGCCGGAGGGGCTGCCGGACGCACCGGCTCCCGGGACTCCCGGCCCGTCCGGCGCCCCGGACGCTCCCGGCGCCCCCGGAGGTGACGTCCGTTGACGGCTGTGGGCGGTGCCGCGCGTTCCCTCGGGGGCGCGCGGCCCGCCCTCGTCCCCTTCCCCGTCGTCGACGAGGTCGAACGGCACTGCCTGCGGGCGGGGGAGCCCGAGTCCATCCATATCGAGATCCGGCTGCCGGGACGGCCCGATCCGGTGCGGCTGCGGCAGGCGCTCACCGGGGCCCTCCGCCGCCATCCGCGCGCCCAGGTGCGCCAGGCGCCGGGTCCCTGGTATCGGCGCCGGTACTTCTGGGAGCTGACCGGGGAGCCCGATCCCGGTGTGGACGTGGTGACGGTTCCGGCGCCGGAGCCCGGGGCGCTGGAGCGGGCCAGGGAGCGTTCCCTGGCCTCGGCCCCTCCGCTGACGGCGTCCCCGCCGGTCCGGCTGGAGCTGGTCGACGACCCGGAACGGCCCGGCGGTACGGCGCTGTTCCTCACCGTCAACCACACCGCGCTGGACGGGCCCGCGTCGCTGCGGCTCCTGGCGACGGCCGCCGAGCTGTACGGCGGCCGGAGCAGCGCCCCGGCGGCGCCTCCGACCCGTACCGCCCCTGCCGAGGGAGCCGCCGGGGTGCCGGGGCCGTCTCCATGGGCGCGTCCCGCCCGGGTGGCGCAGGGCAGCCCTTCGGGCGGGCCGGGCAACGGTCTGCTGGTGGCGGACCTGGCCGTGCCACGGCGCCCGCCGGGTGCCGCGTACACCGTGAACGACCAGCTGCTGGCCGCCACCGCGCTGATGATCGCGGACTGGAACCGGGCGCACGGCGCCCCGCCGGGGCCGATGCGGATCACGATGCCGGTGGACGACCGGCCGCGCGGCGCCGATATGCCGATGGGGAACGGCACCCGGCTCGTCCAGGTCCCCTTCACCGCCGCCGAGCTGGCGCCCGCCGGGCCCGCTGCGGTGGGTGAGCTGCTGTCCCGGACCGCCGCCAGGACCCGTGCGCTCAAAGCCGTACCCCGTCCGCAACTCGGCTACGGGGTCGGGCTGCTGGCCGCCCCGGTGGTGCCGGTGGCATGGCGTGCGGTCGTGGCCCGCGGTCTGCGGCGGGCGGCGGGGCCGTGGACCGCGACGACCCTGCTCAGCAATATCGGGCGGATCCCGTACACGCTGGATTTCGGCGACGCGGGCCGTGCGGACGCGGTCTGGTTCTCGGCGCCCACCCGGATGCCCCGGGGCCTCAGCGTGACGACGGCGTCCAGCGCCGGGCGGCTGCATCTGGCCCTGCGCTGGTCGAGGGCGCTGCTCGGCCGGGAGGACGGGACGAGGCTGCTGGGGCTGTTCGAGCGGTACCTGGATGCGACGGAGAACGCCACGACCGGGTACGGCGGGGCGACGGAAGGAGACCCGCGATGACGACACCGGCCCGGTCGGGGGCGGACACGGCACCGGACGCGGAGGCCGGGCGGCCCGCGGCGGCCGGGAAACGTACCGCCCCGGGGGCCCGGCACCCCGGCACGACGCCCCGGGAGCAGACCGTCCCGGAGGCCGCGCCCACCGGTGCCGCGCCCCGAGGACTGCGCGAGTTCTACGAGAACCCCGCCGTTCCCGTCGCTTCCGGGGACGCCCGCAGCCTGCGGCAGGCCCGGATGCTCGCCGCCGCGCTCGGTCCCGCCGCGGTCCGGCCCGCCGTCGTCCTCGACGTCGGCTGCGGCGACGGTACGGCGGCGGCCACCGCCGCGCCGCTCCTCGCCGGGCACCGCGTCATCGGCGTCGACTGGTCGCAGGACGCCCTGCGCCGGGCCCGGACCCGGCTCACCGACGTGGTCCGCGGCGAACTGAGCGACGGACGGCTGCCGTTCAGGTCCGGCGCGGCCGACGCCGTACTCTTCAGCGAGGTCGTCGAGCACCTCGTCGACCCGGACAGCGCCCTGGACGAGCTGCGGCGTGTGCTGCGCCCCGGCGGGCATCTGATGCTGTCCACCCCGAACCTGGCCGCCTGGTACAACCGGGCCCTGCTGCTCGCCGGTGTCCAGCCCGTGTTCTCCGAGGTCAGCCTGCGTGCCATCCACGGCCGTCCCGGCCGTGAGGTGGTCGGGCACCTCCGGCTGTACACGGCCCGCGCGCTGCGGGAGTTCGTGGCCGCGTCCGGCTTCGAGGTGGTACGGCTCGCGGGCGCGCCCTTCCACGGGGTGCCGCGCCCGCTGCGGCCCCTGGACCGGCTGGCGTGCGCGGCGCCTTCGCTCGCGTCGATCCTGCTGCTGCACGCGCGGAAGACGTAGGCCGTGTGGTGGGGGGTGGCCGCCGCACTGCTGGCGAACGTGCTCTACAGCACCGGATTCGTCCTGCAGAAGAGGGCGCTCGGAGGGATGCCCGCCGTATCGGTCCGGCAGCCGGCCCGGCTGCTGCTGCGGCTCATCGGCAGCCCGCTGTGGATCGTCGGCGCGCTGGCGCTGGCGGCCGGATTCGGGGCACAGCTCGTGGTCTACCGGACGCTGCCGATCGCCGCCGCGCAGGGCATTTTCGTCTCCGGTCTGGTGCTGCTCCTGCTGCTGTCGGAACGGCTGCTGGGCGAACGGATCCCGGGGCGGGAGCGGCTGGCGGTCGGGGTGATCCTCGTCGCCCTGGTGATGGTGGTCCTCTCCCTGTCCCCGGAGACCGACACCGTCGGCGCCGGGGCGCCGGTTCCGGTGATCCTGCTGGTCTGTGTGCCGTCGCTGGCGGTCGGGATCTGGTGGTACGCCGCGGCCGAGCGCCGGGCCCGGCGGCAGCACCGGAAACCGGCGACGGGGGTCGGGTACGGGGTGGCGCTCGGGCTGCTGTACGGGGTGAGTTCGCTGGCGGTCAAGGGGGTGTCGGTCCGGTCGGCCGGGCTGCTCGACCGGCCCGCCGCCGCGCTGTCCGGCGTGCTGGGCTCCCCGTACCCGTACCTCCTCCTGTTCACCGGCGCGTTCGGGCTGGTCATGTCGCAGGCGGCCCTTCAGCGCTGCCGGGTCTCGCTGATCGTGCCGGTGTGCACGACCGTCACGAGCGTGTTCACCGCCGTACTGGGTACGTTCGCCTTCGGCGAGGCGCTGCCCGGCGATCCGGTACGGCTGGCACTGCGGGTCATGGGCACCCTGCTGGCGGTGTCGGTGCTCCTCGCGATGCCGAAGCACGACCCGCCGGAGCCGCCCGGTCCGGCAGTCCCACCGTCACCGACCCCGGCCGCGACCGCGACCGCTGAGGAGCTGACCGCCCATGAACGCCGATGACCCGCTGCTGGGCATCCTGGTCTGCCCACTGGACAAGGGGCCACTGTGGCTCGCGCGCTCCGGTGCCGGCCCGGTCACCGTCACCGCCTCGGACGGTGATGCCCTGTACAACCCGCGGCTGCGCCGCCTCTATCCCCTGGTGAACGGCGTCCCGTGGCTGCTGCCGGCCTCCGGAGCGCCGGTTTCCGACGAGGACCATGCGCGGCTGACCCGCCAGGGGTGTAGCGCCGAGGCCCCGGGGGTCCCGGCCTCCCCGGACCCTGGGCACGGTCCGCAAGGGAAGGCCTGACCACCCCGCCCAGGGCGATCGGACCCGTCTCGCAGGCGAGGACGACGGCCCGGCCCCGGTCGCGCAGGTGCAGCCTCGACAGGTCCGTCGCGACGGGCGAAGCGTTCGAACGACCCCCGAGCACACCGCCGGGTGCCGCTCCGGCAGCAGGGGGACGACGAACCGGTCCGTGGACTCCGGCGCCCCGAAACCGGGTCCTCTGTCCAGCCGGCCGGGACACCGCTCCCGAGCCGTAACGCATCACAGACGTTGTCGTTGATCATGCTCGGGGCGGGGCGTGGCCCGATCCGGGCCGAGCGCAGAGCGGGTTTGCCCCTTCTGTCAGTGATTCCGTCGATTGTGGACCTGTCGGTCCGGGGGGCTGTCACCATGCTTTCCACCCATCTGTCATCGAGTCCGGCACGGACCGCGCCCGAACGGGACCGTGCGAGACGTCTGGTCGACGAGATGCTCCGGCGGGCCGGTTCACCGGCGGGCGGCGGCGATCCCACGGCGGCCGCGGCCCGTACCGTCGCCACCGTCGAAGAGGCCTTCGAGCTGTACGAGGGCCGAGCCGTACCGGACCTGCCGGCCGACCGGGTCTTCGTGGTGCCCAGCCTGATCAGTCGCCATGACCCGGCCCGGGGACCCGAAGTCCACCACTTATTACCGCTGCTCGACCCGCGGTACGGGGTCTCGGCGAGCCTGGGCCAGCATCTCATCGCGGCCCTTCCGCCGCTGATCCTGGCCTCCTACGGCGACCATGCGGGCCGCCGTGGCGTGGTTCTCCAGGCTCCGGTCACCGCGGACCTCGTCACCGATCTGCCCCCGGGGGCGGCCGCCGACCGCATTTCGGACATCGTCCGCGAAACCATCGCCTTCGCGCGGAAGCGGTTCGGGGCCCGGGTGGTCGGCCTCGGCGCCACCCTCCCCGCCTTCACCCGCTTCGGCCGCGACGCGACCCCGCCGGGCAGGAACGTTCCGGTAGTCACTTCCGGTCATGGCGGAACGATTCACCTGATCCGCGGGCTGACCCACCAGGTCCTCGAAACCACCGCCTCCGGCAGCGGGCCGGTGCGGATCGGGGTGATAGGCGCGGCCGGTTCGATCGGTACCTCGATCCTGACCACGCTTCTCTCCGAGCTGCCCGACACGGGGTTCCTCGCCTGCGACCGGCCCACCCGTCTGGGCCGCGTCGACCGTGTGGTCCGGGCAGCGGGCGCCGGGGCCCGTACCCGGGTCACCGCCGACGCCGGTGAAGTCCTGCGTATGTGCCGCGTCACCGTCAGCGCCATCACCGAGAGCCTCGATCTGGAGGGCCTGGTCCCGGACGCCGACCTCAGCGGTCATGTGCTCATCGACGACAGCCAGCCCGGCTGCGTCGACCGCGACCAGTGGCTCCGACGCGGCGCCCATCTGCTGTGGCCGATCGGCACGACCAGTCCTGCCCCGGGGCCCCTCCACCGCCGTGAGGGCTATCGCTACGGTATCGGCACCGGGCTCCTGCGCTCCCACGACCTGTGGGGATGCGAGGCCGAAGCCGCCGCCCTCGCCCTGAGCGGCGACCACGGGGCCGCCCTCACCGGGCCCGTCACGCCCGGGGCCGTCGCACGTATCGGCGCCCTGTGCGACGGGATCGGCATCCGGCCGGCCGAGCCCCAGTCCCAGGGCCGGCCCACCCCGGCCGACCGCGGCACCGCCGCGACGGCAGGCGGCCGGACCGTCCCGGCTGCCGGACCGGCGGCCGCCCGGACCCCTTGACACCCGCGGACCACAGCGGACGGGCGAAACACACGGCAAACAGTGGAGTACGGCCGCGGCCGCGGCCCGAACGGGCCCGGTCCGGCCCCGCCCACGCGTGACCATCCGCCGGTCAGCCGGCCGCCCGGAGCAGTCCGCCCGTGCACCATGCGCCCCCTTCCCCCGTACCCGAGACCGACCCGAGCCCGGCCCTGCGCCCATGACGCGGAGGACGGCGGGCTCAAGGAGCCTGATGAGCCACCAGTTCGATGCCCTGCTCTCCGCGTCCGCACCGGCGCCGCCCCCGGGGCGCGACGGGCTGGACGTCTCCACCGCCGAGCTGGACCGCATGCTGGACCATGCCCGGCAACTGGTGTGCGACTTCCACGACGGGATCGACGGAAGCCCGGCGCAGCACGGAGGGCCCGACGCGGGGCTCCTCGCCCGGCTGTCCGCCGCCCCGGCGGAGGAGCCGGGCGACGTCCGGCGGCTGATGGCGCTGGCCGCCCTCGCCGCGAAGACCTCTGTGGAGACCTCCTCGCCCCGCTTCCTGGGCTACGTCCCCAGCGGCGGCCTGGCCACCTCCGCGGTGGCCTCCCTCCTGACGGCCGGGTTCAACCGGTACTCCGGCCTGCCGGACCACAGTCCCGCGCTGGTCGCCCTCGAACACGGCGTCATGCGATGGCTGTGCCAAGAGTTCGGGCTCCCGGCCACGGCCGTCGCCACCACCCATACCGGAACGTCGATGGCCACCCTCACCGCGATCGCCGCGGCCCGCCACACCCGCCTGGGCGAGGACGCCACCGGGGCGACGGTCTACACCACCCGCCACACCCACCCCGTCGCGCTGCGCGCCCTGCGCATCGCCGGGCTTCCGCAGTCCTGTCTGCGCATCGCCCCCACCACCGGCGACCTGCGGATGGATCCCCGGGCCACGGCACGGATGATCGAGGACGACAGGAGGTCCGGGTATCGCCCGTTCCTGCTCATGGCCAATGCCGGCACCACCACCACCGGCACGATCGACCCCCTCGACCGGCTGGCGGACCTCGCCCGCCGCGAAGCCCTCTGGCTCCATGTGGACGCCGCCTACGGCGGTGCCTTCCAGCTCACCGAGCGCGGCCGCGAGCGACTGGCCGGGATCGGCGCGGCCGACTCCATCACCCTCGACCCCCACAAGGGCTTCTTTCTGCCCAACGGACTCGGTGTGCTGCTCGTCCGGGACGCGGCGGTGCTGCGCGACACCTTCGCCCTGCGCCACCGCCACTGTCTGGCCGACCAGTGCGACAGCGGAGTGCTGCCCTCCTACAGCGACCTCGGTCCGGAACTCACCCGCGAGTACCGGGGGTTGCGCTTGTGGCTGCCCCTGCATGTGCACGGTGTCGGGGCGTTCCGCCGGGCGCTCGACCGCATGCTCGACCTGGCCGTCTTCGCCCAGGAGCGGCTGACCGCCGCTCCCGCGCTGGAGACCATGGGCGCTCCGCCGCTCACGGTGGTCCCGTTCCGGCTGCGCCGTGGGGGCGATCCGGCCAATCGTGCCCTCGTGGCGGAGATCAACTCCACCCGTTCCGTCTTCGTCAGCGGCGCCGAGATCGACGGCCGCTACACCGGGCGGATCTGCCTGCTCAACCAGCGGCTCACCACCGGTCACCTGGAGGAAGCGCTCCATGCCATCACCGGGGCCGCCGAAGGCGCCGATCGCAGCGCCCACCGGCAGCCCGCGGCCGGATGATCCCGCGGACGCCCCGCGCAACCGTACGGAAGGCCGGGCCGGAGGGCTCCGGGTAGGACGAAGAAGCGCGCCGATGCCGTCGTCGGCCGGCCCAGCGGTGGACACCCGGTGGCTCATTGCGACGGCCGGGCCGGCCCCCGCCGATTGACAGTCGCAGGCATCGGCGCGACGGTGGGGGTCCGCCCGTGGTCCGAAGCCGGAGGTTCCCCCTTGGTCGTTTCATCAGCACCCCGTACGGAGTCCGAACTCCTCGACCGGGTCAGCGCGTTACATCCGTTCATCCGCTCGCACTCGGCACGCGCCGAGCGGGAGCGGCGGGTGACGCGCGAGGTCGTCGAGGCCATCGGGGACTCCGGGATCCTGCGCATGAACGTCCCCCGGCACTACGGGGGCTACCAGACCTCGTTGCGCACGCAGATCGACGCGCTGAGCAGGATCTCCGCCGCCTGCGGTTCCGCCGGATACCTGGCGCTGAGCCAAGCCGCCGCCGCCTTCATCGCGGCCCTCTTCCCCGACGAGGCCCAGGACGAGTTCTTCACCGTTCCCGACGTCCGGATCAGCACCACGCTCGTGCCGGGCTCGAAGGCCGTTCCGGTGGACGGCGGCTACACGGTGGACGGGAAGTCGCCCTTCGCGACCGGATGCCAGGACGCCGACTGGCATCTGCTGACCGCGCTGGACGACACCGGGGAAGGCCCGCCGGAGCTGTTGTGGCTGGCGATTCCCATGGCCGACCTCCGGATCCTGGACGACTGGGACTTCTCCGGTCTGACCGGGAGCGGCAGCAACACGGTCGTGGCCGAAGGCCTCCGGGTGCCCGCCCATCGCGTCCTGCGGGTGGGGCCGCTGCTGGAGGGCACGTCCCCGTCCCGGCGGAACAGCGCCGACCCGTTCTACGGGATGCCGCTGATCCTGCTGTTCTGTGCCTGGACGGCCGCCAGCGTCGTCGGGCTGGCGCGGGGTGCCCTGGCGGAGTTCGGGGAGCGCATCCACCAGCGGGGTATCACCTATACCTTCTATGAGCACCAGCACGAGGCCGCGGTGACGCATCTGCAGTTCGCCGAGGCCGAGATGAAGGTCTCCTCAGCGGAGCTGATCGTCGCCGACCTGGTGGGGCTGCTCGAATCCCGGGCGGCCACGGGAGAGCCGTACACGACGGTCGAGCGGGCGCGGGTCAGGGCGCAGTGCGGGTATCTGGCGCGGCTGTGCAAGGAGGCGGGGGATCTCGTCGGGTCCGCTTCGGGCGCCTCGTCCCTGCACCGGGACGTGCCGGTCCAGCGGATGGTACGGGATCTCAACGCCCTGAACCTGCACTCGTTCATCAATCCCGCGACCAACCTGGAGCTTTACGGCAGGGTGCTGTCGGGGCTCGAACCCGATACGCCATTCCTCTGAAACGACGCCCCCGACTCGCCCATGCGTGACCATGCGGCGGGACCGCCACGGCCCGGTACCCGCCCTTGAGGAAACGCCGCGTACGACGCCTCCCGTACCGCGGCTCAACAGAATTCGCCCCAGCCCGTCGCGTCTCACCGGACGCCTTCGGCACACGCCTCGGCTTCCGGCTCAGCGGTGGGGAATTCCTTCGTCGGCCGGGCCGTCGCAGGCTTGCGCATCCCTCCGGGCAGCGGCAAGACTGTGGCGGTCCACGGGCATGGGGAATCCGGTGGGGGGACCGCTGCATGGTCATGGCGAACGGGGACACGCATTCCTACGCGGCGACCTATGAATCGGACGCCGCCGCATTTCGCGCGATGATTCAGTTTCTGCGCGACCGGTTCAACCCGGGCATCGGAACCCCGCCGAACCCGGATACGCGGTTCGTCCGGGTCGATTTCGAACTCGACTACGGAGCCAAGGCGGTCCGGGTCTATCTCCTGAAGGAGAACCTCTACCTCCAGGGCTGGTCGATCGGCCGGGCCGGCGCCGCGGAACACTTTCTCGCCGCCCGCGGCAGTCAGGCCGCGCCCGAACAGCCGGTCCCCGTCCGGACGGATCAGCGTGTTTCCTCGCAGTACTCCGAGGCGGCGCCGGACTTCGACATCGGAGGGTTCCAGCTGATCACTGATCTGGAAACCCTCTACAACCATGTGGACAAACTGGTGAGGACCGGATCGGGAGCACCGGCCAAGGCCGAGGAGGCGTTCCACCGGCTCATCATCATGACGGCGGAGATGGCCCGGTTCGGCGGATTCTGCGAGAGCTTCCTCACCGGCTGGCCGGAACTCTGGTCCCAGTACACCCGTCTGCCGAGGCCGGACGGTACGGAGACGATGTACTTCAACGAAGCGGTCAAGAAGTGGGACGACCTCTCGGCGGTGGTCCGCGGGACGAAATCCGGCCTGTCGTACGCCGGACGCGAGGTGGGGCCGGCCGAAGCCGGCCAGATCATGGGGAACGGCGCTCTGCACCGGTAGCCGACGACGGAGGGGTCCGATGGATCTCGATGCCCTGGAAGCGCACCTGACGAGCCTGGGGGAAACTCCCGTACTGCGCGCCACGGACACCCTGCTGCCCCCGCAACTGACGGACCTGCTGGCCACGTTCCCGGACGGGGTCTGCCGGGGCACACCCGGTTCGCAGGCACCGCGGATCGACCCCGGGCACACCACGCTGGCCTTCGGCCTGAGCTGCGTATCCACCGGCTGGCCCGCCGGCGGGCGGGTGACGCTCGCGGTGACCGGCGTGAGCGTGACCGCGTCGGCGGACGGCTCCGTCGTCCTGGTGCTCAGCGGGGCGTTCGACTCCGTCGCGGTGGTGTGCACCGTGACCGAGGGTGAGGACGGCAGCCTCACCGCTGCCGTACGCCCACGGCAGCGGGCGGCTTTCGCGGACGCGCTGGACGAACTGGGGGAACGCCTCAGCGACGCCTCCGTGTGGCAGAGCGCCCGGCAGGGGCTGCATGCGCTCGGCTTCGCCGCCCGTGACGTCGCCGGTTTCGATATCCGGCTGGCCCCGAAGGAGGGTGCCGTACCGGCTGTCCGCGCAGTGGCCTCCATGGCGGTCGTCGCCGCGCTCGACATCAAGGCGCTCGCGCTGGAGATCGCGGTCTGGCTGCCCGAGCTGCGGGTCACCGGCCGGCTGCGGGACGGCGAGCCGCTCGGCCTCCGGACCGTGCTGGAGTCGTTCGGGCTGCCCGTGGGCGAGGTGCCCGCGTCCCCGGCCATCGGCGAACTGCTCTTCACCGCGAGCCTCGGCAGGGCGTTCCTGGTCCGGATGACGGCCACCGGTGACTGGGACATCGGCCCCTTCGCGCTCACCGCCCTGTCCGTGGCCCTGTCCTACGATCCCGCCCGCGGGTTCGCCGCCCAGATCGGCGGCACGGTGTCGATCGGCCACTCCGTCGACATCGAACTGTCCGCCTCGCAGACCGGCGGCGCGAAGGGCGGCTGGACCTTCAGCGGTGGGCTCGCGGCCGGGGAGACCGGCGTGGGCGAGGTGATCGACGCGCTGCGGCTGCCCGATGCCCCCGGCCCCCTCCGCGCCCTGGAGCTGACCGCCCTCCGGCTCTCCCACACCACCGGCACCAAGGTCTTCGACTTCCTCTGCCGGGGCCGGATCACGATCGCGGACGGGATCACCGCCTCCCTGGCGCTGACCGTCACCCGGGACGACGCCGCGATCCGCTACGGCGGCCGGCTGGCCGTCGGTGATCTCTCCTTCGACATCGTCCTCGACGAGGAGCGGACCGGCACCGATCTCCTCGTCGCCACCTTCCACTCCGCCGACGGCGACGCCCGGGTCACGCTGCGGGACCTGGTCGCGCACTTCTCCGCCGACCTCGCTTCCGATATCCCCGACGGTCTGCGCATCGGGCTCAAGGACGCCAAGTTCGTACGGTTCGAACCGGCGAACGGCCCCGCGGTGTTCTGCATCGGGGTCGATCTGTCGGCATCGGTCGATCTGGCCCGGCTGCCCCTCGTCGGTGGATTCCTCTCCGCGGTGGGCGGCGAACTCGCCGTCGACGGCCTCCAGATCCTCTACGCGTCCGGCGGGTTCGACACCGCCGCGGCCGGGGCCGCCAACACGCTGCTCGCGCGGGCCGGGGTGGTGGAGTTACCCGGGGGCGGGCTGAAGGCCGGACCCGCCGCCCTCGCCGTCCTCCGCATCGGCACGGAGCGGACACCCGTCGCCCTCGGTCTGCCCGCGGGCCCGGCCGCATCCGGCCGCTCCGCGCCCGCCGTGCCGGACGCCCCCGCAGCCCCCGCCGTGCCGGACGCCCCCGCGGCGCCCACCACGCCGGGCACCCCCGCCTCCAGCGGCGTCTGGTTCGACGTCCAGAAGCAGCTCGGGGTGGTCCAGATCAACCGTATCGGCGTGATGTACCAGCACAACACGCTGCTCTTCGGCCTCGACGCCGGGGTGCAGCTCGGGCCGCTGTCCATGTCACTGGACGGGCTGGCCGTCGGCTCGTCGCTGGAACGATTCGCCCCCGTCTTCCGTCTCGACGGCCTCGGCGTCGGCTACGCCACTCCCCCGGTCGAGATCGAAGGCGCGCTGCTGCGCCTCCCCGACGACCGGCTGGACGAGGGAGTGGCCTTCCAGTTCGACGGGACCGCGACCGTTGCCGTACCGGACTTCTCCCTGGCCGCCGTCGGCTCGTACGCCCAGCCGGCCTCCGGACAGCCGTCGTTGTTCGTGTTCGCCCAGCTCGAAGCGCCCCTCGTGGCGGCGCCGCCGATCCTGGTCACCGGGCTGATGGCCGGATTCGGCTTCAACCGCGAACTGACCCTGCCGAGCGCGCGCGAGGTGTCCGGCTTCCCGCTGCTGGCACTGAACAAGCAGGGACCGGACGCCGACCGGCGGCCGTCCGCCGTCCTGGACGTCCTGGAGGGGCGCAGGCCCGCCGTGCCCAACGGCCCGTTGCGGGAGTGGATCGCCCCGCGCCAGGGTTCGTACTGGCTGGCCCTGGGCGTCGAGTTCACCGTCGCGGAGGTGGTGAACGCCAAGGTGCTGCTGGCCGCCGAGTCCGGCCGGGAGACGGCGTTCGCCGTGCTGGGGATCGCGACCCTCCAGCTTCCGATCCCCGCCGAGTCCGCCACCCGTGCCTACGTCTACGCCGAGCTGGGACTCGAAGCGGTCGTCCAGCCCCTCACCGGAAGCTTCGAACTGGCCGCGCAGCTCGCCCCGGCGTCGTACGTCCTGACTTCCGCCTGCCGTCTCACCGGCGGTTTCGCCGCCTCGGTCTGGTTCGGTGACCGCCCGGACGCCGGACAGTTCGTGGTCACCCTCGGCGGCTACCATCCGTCGTTCCGGCGCCCCGCCGCCTACCCCGACGTACCGCGGCTCGGCATCGACTGGGCCGTCAGCGACAGCCTGACGATCACCGCGCAGGCGTATCTCGCCGTGACCCCGTCGTGCGCGATGGCCGGAGGACGGCTGAGCATCGTCTTCCACGCGGGGGACTTCCGGGCGTGGTTCACCGCCCAGGCGGACATCCTGCTGTCCTGGCGGCCCTTCTTCTTCACCGCCCGGGTCGCGGTGAGCATCGGCGCCTCGTACCAGGTCAACATCGGCATCCTCCACAAGACGGTCAGCGCGACCGTCGGCGCCGAGCTGGAGCTGTGGGGGCCGCCGACCGGCGGTTCGGTCACCGCGCACTTCCTGACCTTCTCCAAGACGATCGGCTTCGGCCCCGGCCCGTCCGGGGCGAACACCGGGGCACTCGGCTGGGACGCGTTCGCGGAGCTGCTGCCGGAGCCGGCGGACACCGTCACCATCGCCCCGGTGTACGGCGTGGACAACACCACCACAGACACCACGGACACCACCGCAGGGGAGCGCGGCAGCAGCGGCAAGATCTGGTACGCCCGCGCCCGTGACCTGCGGTTCTTCACCCAGTCCGCGATTCCGGCCAGCCATCTCCGCCTGGGCGGCGCCCCGCTGTCGTCACCCGGCCCCGAGGACGGGCCCGCCGTCGACATCAAACCCATGGACCGCACCGGCCTGGTCGGCGAGCACCGTCTGGAGCTGTTCTACGAGGGCGCCCCGGCGCCGCTGGACGGCTGGACGGCGACCGCCCGCACCCACAACATGCCCGCCGCCCTGTGGGGCGCCCCGCCGAGCCCCTTCAGCCATACTCCGGACGCGCCCGGCGCCGAGGTGCTCCCCGGCCGGCCCGTCGGCTTCGACCTCCGGGCGCCCCGGCCCGAACTGGCCGTCTCGCGCGGGGTCTTCCCGCTCGGCGAGTACACCGCGGACGAGATCCCGCCGGGCCTCGCCCCGCTGCCCTCGTCGCCCGTTCCCGACCGCGGCTTTCTCTGCGTACCCGACGACTCCTCGGTGGACCGGATCGGGAGCATCGACCGGGGTACGGCCCGCACCGGGCGCGATCTGCTGTACGCAGCGCTGGCCGACGCCGGTCTGTTCGGCGGCCCGGCGGACACTCCGGCCGGGCTGGCGGCGGGGGCCGCCCACCTCTACAGCCGGGCCCCGCTGGTCCGGAACCCGTCCCAGGACTGATCTCCGGTCCCAGGCCGATCCGCCGGACCCCGCCCCAGGACCGAGGGAGTTCTCCGTGAGCCCGAGCCCGCAGCACCCCGCCCGCGACACCATCCCGGTCGGGGACGTCGAACTGCACGACCACTATCTGCCCGCGCTGCCCGCGGGTGACTACCGGATCGAGGCCACCCACACCCTGCGCACCGGCGCGGGCGGGGGCGCGGAAACCGTCGGTGGTCCGTTCCGGGCCGTGCAGCGGTTCACGGTACGGGCTCCCCAAGTGGCCTTCGACACCTCGGCGGTGCTCGCCCGGCAGCCGCCGGACTCGGCCGAGGGCCGGTTCGCCGAGGTACTACCGCATGTGGTGCTCGGAGACCCGCTGCTGCCGTGGGAGCGCCCGCTGCGCGGAGCGGACCGCGCCACTCCGTGGCTGGCGCTGCTGGTCCTCACCGACGACCAGATCGCCGGGGGTACGACCAGCCCGGCCCGCTCCGAGCCGACCACGGTGGGCGGGCTCCTCGCGGCCGACCAGGACGTACTCAAACCCGCGCTGTCCCCGGAGGCCGATATCGGGCGGGACGATCCGTGCGAGACGGTCCGGATCCCCACCGCAGTCTTCCGCCAGGTGGTTCCCCGGCTGGACGAACTGCGGTACCTGGCGCACTGCCGGGGCGCCAACACCGGGGACCGGCCGATCCTCGGCATCCAGGAGGACGGGCTGTTCTCCGTCGTCGTCGCGGGCCGCTTCCCGGCCGCCGCACCGCCCGGATCACCCCCGGAGGCCCGCACCAAGAACATCGTCCACCTGGTCTCCCTGGAGGGCCACGAACCGCTCCTGGGGCCGGACCCGGACTTCCGGGGCCGTACCTCGGTCGCGCTGCTGTCCCTGTGCCGCTGGACGTTCTGGGCCCATCCCGACGCCGGGGCGCACTTCCGCGGCCTCGCCGAAGGACTCACCCGCGGCCCGGACCGCTCGCGCGCGGCGACCCGCGACGAGATGTGGCTGCGGCTGCCCTCCCCGTACCGGGACGCGGACGGCACCCCTCGGGCCCGGCGCGAGGTGGCCCGGCGGATCGGCGCCGGCTATGTGCCGCTGCCGTACCGGACCCGGTCCGGCGAGCGGACCTTCGGCTGGTACCGGGGGCCGCTGACGCCCGTACTGCCCGCGGCGGTCGACCGGGTGGCCACCGCCGGCACCGCGGACGCCCTGCTCGGCTACGACCCCGCCTGGGGCAGCTTCGACGTGTCGCTCGCGACCGCGTTCGAGACGGGCCGGGCGCTCGCGCTCGCCGACTCCGCGTACGTCCGGCAGCTCACCGCCTTCCGACACGCCGCCCGCGGTCTGGCCGACACCCTCTACCACCGGGCCACCAGCGTCCATCTGCCGCCGGACGGCGGCGAGGAGCGGCCGCACCCCGCCCGTACGGCCTTCGCGGCACTCCTCGACGGGCCGTTGCTCACCACCCTGGGCGCGGTCCCGGCCCGCCCGGACGGCGTCTGGTCGCCGCCCGCGCCCGAGTCCGCGCCGGAGGATCCGAGCGGGGATCTGGACGCCTTCCTGCGGTCCGACGCCGCCCGCGCGGCCGTCACCCGGGCCCTGGACGAGGACGAGGGACTCAGGGAGCGGCTGGCCCCGGTAGTGGACTGGCTGGGGGGACTCGTGCTGCTCCGGGCGGTGCCGTTCAGCCATCTCGTACCCGACGCGCGCATGCTGCCGCCGGAGTCGCTCCGCTTCTTCCACACCGACCCCAACTGGACGGCCGCGCTGGTGGGCGGGGCGCTGGGGATCGGCGCCCAGTCGAGCCGGGACACCCGCCAGGACCAGGTGGTGGCCGCCGCCGTACGGAGGAAGGCGGCGGAGTCGGCGGCGGCCCGACGGGACGTGGACCGCGGGGTCCGGGACGATCCCCCGGACGGTACGCCCGCCGTCCTCGGCCCGGTGAGCGGTCTGCTGCTGCGCTCCGCGCTGGTCTCCGGCTGGCCCCACCTCGCCGTGCGCGCCGTCGGTGCCGACGGCCGGCCGCTGCCGGTGCTGCGGATGGACCACCTCTCCCCCACGGTGCTGCTCTGCCTGTTCAACGGGGTGCCCGCCACCGTCGAACTCGCCGAGCCCCAGGAAGGCTTCCGCTTCGGAGTGGAGGACGACGGCCGAATCCCGCTGCGCAGCATGACGGCACCGGACACCGGCCCCCGGCTGCCGCTCGGGGAGCAGCTCGGCCCGGACACCACCTTCAGGGTCCTGGACCATCTCCGCCCGTCCCAGGACCCCGCCGTCCGGGTGCTGGACCTCGGGTCGCTCGTTCCGGCGCTGTCCGCCGCACTGGACACCGCGCACGGCACCGCGCTCGGGCCGTTGGGCCCCGCCGACCTCGCGCTCCAACTGGTCAAGGTGCCCGAGGCGATCCGGTTCGACGGCCCGGACGGTGACCGGTTCCCCGCCCGGGAGGCCCGGGAGGCCCAAAAAGGAGACCGAGGATGAGTACGGGCCCCGCCCTCGTCGTACCGGTCGCCCTCGACGCCCTCGTGGTGTCACCGGCCGTACTGCGCCGCGACGGCTTCCGCACCTGGCGCCGGAACTACCTCGCCCTCAACGACTACATGAGCCCCGAACCCGACGAGGGCGACCGCCAGACCGACGACCCCCTCTTCAGCCGTACCGGGGTGCATCTGCACTGGACGCTGCCCCGGGGCCTGCGCCACGGCTTCGAGGACCCCGCCACCGGCGAGGTCGACTATCCGCTCGTGCCCAACCGGTGGCTCGTCACGCGCTTCAGCGGCACCGCGGCCCGCCGAGTCAGGGCCTGGGTCGTCGAGAGCGACTGCCCCCACACCCCGTACGCCCGGCAGCAGGGCCACCCCCTGGAGCACTCCAGCCCCTATCTGGTCACCGGTGACACCCTCGTCGCCTGGTCGGCGAGCCCCGACCCGTACCGCAGCGCCAGAACCTCCAAGGCCCACCAGGCGGCCATCGGGCTGGCCTTCCCGCACAGCGACGCCGGGCCCTGGACGGAACGGGCCCCCCGGGATCCGCTGTTCCTCACCGCCATGGCCGCGGGTGACCCGCACTTCACCACGTACGTGCCGCACAACACCAATGTCTTCTCGTTCCTCGACGACCTGGCCGACGTCCCCGGTCCCGACACCCTCGGATACCAGGTCGTCGGCTGGTACTCCGACCCCGCCGCCGATGTCCTCGCCGCCCTGCCACCGGGCACGTCCTACGCCGACCGGCTCGACCGGCTCGGCTGGCGGGACCCGCGCCTCACCGGCAACCCCGTCCTCGACGCCGGTCTCACCCCCACGGTCCGCAGCCTCTACCAGGGTCTGGCCCTGACCGTCCCCTGGGACCCGGCCGCCGCCGGCGCCCCCTCCCCCGACCCGCTCCACACCGTCAAGGACAGCGGAGCGCTCAATGTCGCCATCGGCACCACCACCGAGGACTCCTTCACCGCCCTCGCCGGACACGCCCTCCGGGCCGCCGGCGCCCGGCCCACCGCCGGCGATCTGCAACTCCTCCGCGCCTTCCTGCACGATCTGCTGCCCGTCGCCGACGAAAAGGGCGGTGACGAGCGGGTGCGCAGGGCCGTGCACGCCGCCTCGTTCGGCGCGTCGGCGGGCGGCTACCACTGGACGGTGACACCGCCGCCCGCCGACACCGGGCACACCGGCGCCGGGGCCGCCGGAACCGAATCCGCCGGAACCTCGGCCGGGGGCGCGCCGCCCGAACCCTTCACCCCACCCGCCTGGCTCACCACCCTCAACGACGACCAGCACCGGCTGGACGGCCTGCTCGGCGAGGTGCACGCCCTCCAGTGGCGGCTCAACTCCCTCTGGCTGAAGAACGGTCTCCTCGGCATCCTGGACCCGCCACCCGCCCGTGCTCCCCACCAGGACGGCATCCAGCAGGAACTCGACCCCACCCGTGAGGGCTCCCTCGCGCATACCGTACGGGCGAAAACCAACGAGGCCCGCGCCCTCGCCGGCCTGGTCCCCCAGCCGGACCGGTCCGCACCGCACGCGGGCGCCCATGATGCGCTCCTCGCCGGGATCAGCGCCTTCGGCCGGGCCGGAGGACTGCCGGAGGGCGCCGTCCTCAAGGCCGTGCCCCGGCCTCCGTACCGGCACGGTGTCAACCCCGTGGTGAGCCTGTCCGGGATCCTGCCCCCGTCCGACGCCGTGGTCACCGATACGCCCGTACCCGTCCGGCCGCTCACCGACGACACCCCGACCCCGCTCGTCGGCGCCGTCACGGTCGGCGGCAGGACCGTCACCGCCCCACCCGGGCAGGGGCCGGTGCCCGCCCTCCCCGGCCCCGGCGCACTGCCGGGCGAGATCCCGGGGCTGCTCACCGAGTACTTCCTGCTCGACCCCGGCAACGCCACCGCCGTCGCCGCCGCCTGCGGACTGCCGGAAGCCGACGTCCGCGCCGCCCTCGCCGCACACCGGCCGGACGAGTTCACCGGCACCCTGCCCGCGCTCGGCACGGACCCCTGGAGCCAGCCCTGGGAGCCGCTGTTCATGGAGTGGAAGACCGTCTACCACCACATCCCGCACACCGCCGGCGGACGGAGCTGCTGGGCCTTCGACGGCACCGACTACCGCTATGTCCCGGGCACGGCACCCGCCCCGAAGCCGGTCGTGGTCAAGGGCGTCTCCGAACTCGGCCCGCACCCCCGCGCGCTGTTCGCCGCCCGGCTGAAGGAGTTCGTCTCCCGGCACGGCTCCGCCGACCAGCGCGACCGGCTCCCCGCCTGGCTGTCGGCCGTCGGCGACTGGGGGTTCCTCGCCCAGGAACTCACCGGGTTCAACGACCGCCTCGCGGGCCGCGACACCCGCGCCTTCCGCCGCCCCACCCCCCAGGACCGGCATTTCACCGAGGTCGCGGGCCTCGCCGGCTACCCCGACGCCACCGGCGACGACGCCCTGCCCGAACGCTACCGGGGCCGGGTCACCAGCGTCCCCTACCTCCCCGGCGGGGAGAGCGCACCGTTCCACGAGACCCGGCAGGGCCAGCTCCACCTCGAAGAACTCTTCCTCTACGACAAGTTCGGCCGCGTCCTCGACGTCGTCAGCGCCGACCTGGCGACCGGCGGTCTGCACGACTACCGCTCCTTCCCGCTGATCGTCGACACCGCCCTCACCACCGAGTCCTCCCTCAGCCCGACGGTCGCCGCCGTCGTCCAACTCCCCCCGCGCCCCCTCCAGCCGGCCCGGCTCGACTTCGACCTCCTGGACGCCGCCACCGGCACCCGGGTGGTGGAGACGGCCGCCGACCCCGATCCGGTCACCGGCTGGCTGCTCCCCGACCACCTCGACCGCAGTCTGCTGCTGTACGACCCCACCGGCCGCTTCCTCGGCACGTACCGCCTCCTCACCGACGGCACCGGCACCCGCACCGGCCGGTGGGAACCCCCGCCCGACGGTACGGTCACCACCCTCGACCAGGTCGAGGCGCTCGCCCCGACCGTCGCCGGTCTGCTGCGCTCCCGCGCCCTCGGCCGCGAGGCCGACCTCAGCGCGTTCCTGGACGTCATCGACTCGACGCTGTGGACGACCGACCCGCTGGGGGACCGTACCGACCAGACCCTGTCCGTCCTCGTCGGACGGCCGCTGGCGCTGGTCCGGGCCCGGCTGCGGCTGACCCTCGACGGTCCGCCCCGCTCCGACACCGGCTGGGCGGCGACCCTCAGGCCACCGCCGTCCGCGTTCACCGCCGACCCGTTCCCGGTCCGGCTCGGTGACCAGGCCGCCCGCGACGACGGGCTCATCGGCTACTACCGGACCGCGCCGGGCGGCGGTTACGACTACGAACGGTTCAACAGCGTCACCGCTCCCGACGAAGGCCAGGACCTCGTGGTCCGCATCGGCCCGCCCGGCGCCCCCGCCCCCGCCCCCGGGCAGACCCCCGACGCCCGGACACCGAACTACGTGGCCCTGGCCTTCGGGGACACCGAGCCCACCGGGCTGCTTCTGCTCATGGACCCGCGCGCGAGCGTCCACGCCGTCAGCGGCATCACGCCCACGGTCTCCGCCACCGTCCCCCGGCAGCATGTCGACGGCGCGCTCCGGCGGCTCGGGGCCGTCTTCCGCTTCGGCCCCGTCCTCGGGGGCGGCGGCGAGGACGGCGCGCTGACGTTTCCGCAGCCCAGTACCCGGCACGGCACCTGGTCCTGGCTGCGCCCGCCGCCGCCGCCGGGCGGCCGCTGGGCTCCGTACGGCCTGGCCCCGGCGCCGCCGGACGCGGCGTTCCCGGACCGTCCCCCCGTCGTCGAAGAAGGTCAGCTCCGCCTCCTCACCGAACCCGAACCCGAACCCGAATCCCAACCCGCCCCCGAACCCGCCCCCGAACCCGGTCCCGAACCCGGCTCCCGGCCCGGTCCCGGCTCCGTATCCGAGCAGCCGTAGCCACCCCTCCCGCAGACGTATCAGGAGGCACGCCATGTCCGATCAGCTCCCCCTGCTCAGCTACCGCCTCTCCACCAGTCCGGCCCCGCTCCAGGCGAGCACCCGGGAGACCGCGGCCCAGGGCCGTATCAACGTCGCCGTCACGGCGGACCGGGACGACGTCTTCTGCGACTGGATCCAGATTGCGGTGCCGGGCGACGCGCAGAGCGGGGGCGCGTACTTCACCGAAGGGCCGAAGTTCTCCACGGACAGCAGCGAGTGGGCCGTCGGCTCGATGGTCCAGGTGTCCGGAAAGCACATCGGCCTCGCCACCGACGCCCTGTTCTACCGCGCCGTCTTCCGCTACGCGGGCGACGACAGCGCCCCGATCGACGGCACCGTGCACTTCGGTCTGAGCGGGCCGCTCAGCTCCACCACCGGCATGCTCGACTACCATCTCGCGGAGCACTCCGACACCTCGTCCGACCCCGAGGACTACGTCACGAGACGGCAGGTCCTCCCCCTGCCCGTCACCCCGCCGGTGTTCTATCTGCACACCTTCCTGGCCCGCGACGACGCGAGCGCCGGTGCTCCGAAGACGCGGTTCCGTGCCGGAAGCAGCGTCCATCTGTCCTGGGAGAGCAACGGCTCCGACTTCCGGCTGTTCGACGGGGACGGCGAGCTGGTCCACGAGGGCCCCGAAACGTTCTTCACTCTCGCGCCGGGCTCTCTCACCCTGGACACCACCTTCACCCTGGAGGGGTCCATGGCATCGAGCGCCGGATCGGGCGGCAGTGGTTTCGACCCGGTCTACCAGTACGCCACCCTCACCCTCACCGTGCCGGATCCGACCCTCGCCGCGCTGACCGTCCGGGGCGACGTCGACGCCCTGTCCACCCTGGAGGTCCACGGGGACACGTCGCTGAAGTCCTCCCTCACCGTCGGCGGTTCGGCCGGGGTCGGGAACGCCCTGACGGTCGGCGGCTCCACCGAGGCGAGAAGCGGCCTCACCGTGGGCGGCCGGCTGACCGCCCGGAGCGCTGTGGAGGTGGGAGACGATCTGGACGTCGCCGGCACCCTGAACGCCAACGGCGTCCTCAACGCCCGTGACGCCCTGCACGCCTACGGCCCGGTCGAGGCGGTGAGCGGCGACCACTATGTGCGCATCCGTGAGCTGCGCGGGCCGTACGGCGAGCAGATCTCCCTCAACAGCAACGTCGAAGTGCTCGCGGAGTGCGATGTGACCATCCACGAGCACCTGTACGTGACGAAGGACATAAAGATCAACAACTACGGGGTGCTCTCCGACCGGGACCGGATCGGGCTGTACAACACCCACTACGGCGGTTTCCTCTACGCCAGCACGTACGAGAAGGACAGCGACCGCCGCATCCCGTACGTATGGGTCCCGGGCGACCGGGTGACCGAGTCCTACTGGCGTATCTCGCGCGACTGACCACGCCCGGCCGGGCACGGCGGCGGGCGGTCTTGCCTCGATCCGCGGCCGTGGGGTCCTTCTGCCGTCCCGAACGCCGCCCCTGCGGCGGGCGCCTCACCGCCGCGGGGTGACGAAGGTGCCGTTGACGACGTACCCGTCCAGTCCATGGAGTTCGCCGTACGCGATCAGGTCGCTGGTGCGGTTGATGAATCCGCGCCCCGAGTAGTTGAGGGAGGTGTTGCAGAGGACGCTGAATCCGGTCAGTTCGCCGAAGGCGGTGAGCAGTCCGGCCACTCCCGGGTTCGCCGCCGGGTCGACGGTCTGGGTGCGGGCCGTACCGTCGACGTGTGTCACCGCCCGCAGGTCGCCGGTTTCGACATGGCTGAAGTACAGCATGTACGGGTCGGGGACTCCGCCGCCGAACCAGCGGCCGGCCTCCTGCTCCAGGCAGATGGGGGCGATGGGGCGGTAGCTCTCGCGCTGTTTGATCCGGTTGAGCCTGACGGTCGTCTCCTCGGTGAAGGGGGCGGCCAGGATCGACCGGTTCCCGAGCGCGCGGGGGCCGATCTCCCAGCGGCCCTGCGCCCAGCCGATGATGTTCCCGTCCCGGAGGTAGCGGGCGACCTCTCCGTAGACCAGTGGCCGGACGTCGTAGCGCTGCGGGTCGAACTCCAGGTCCTCGACGAACTCGCCGCCCGCATAGACGTCCCAGTCGAGGTCCGCCGAACCGGTGTAGAAATGCTGGGCGTCGATGGCGGTCCCGATCGCGGAGCCGCTGTCGTTGGGGCACGGGGGGACGAAGACCGCGGGGAAGAGTCCGCACTCCCGCCAGCGGCGGTTCCACTCGCAGTTGAGTCCGCAGCCGCCCGAGACGAGCAGCGGGAGGCCCTCCGTCAGATGCTCCCGGGCGTATGCGTGGAAGCGGTCGAAGATGGCGTCCGACAGACGGGCGGCGAGACTTTTGTACGCCTCCGATTCCACGCCGATGTTGTGGAACGGGGAATCGGTCATCCGGTCCTTCAGCCCGCCCGTGATGACCGTCTGCTGCCCGAGGATGAAGTCGATCGCCTCCTGCTCCTCGCGGGTCGCCGGACCCTTCCCGGCGAAGCCCGCCAGGGCCATCTGCTTGCCCGCGTCCTGGAAGCGGACGAACTCCTCGTGGGGGCTGAAGCCGGGGTCGGCAAGGGCGAAGCCGTAGGAGTACTTGTTGCCCGGGTGGTTGAGCACCTCCTTGAGATGGGTCACCTGCCCGTGCTCGTCGATACGGTAGAAGGAGCCGATGTTCCCCTCCCACACCAGGCTGTAGAAGGGCTGGTCCCGGCGGAACGCGGACATCCCATAGGACGTCATGATGTGGGAGCGTTCATGGGTGGAGGAGAAGACGCGTACGTTCTTCCCGAAGAACCGGCCGGCCGCGTCCGAGATCGCGGAACCGCCCACACCGTAGTACCCGGCGCGGGAGGGCTGGTCGGTGGCCTGGGTGCCCTTGATCCAGCCGCTCATCGCGATGACGTCCGGCTGCCTGTGCAGCCGCTCCGCCGCCACGGCGAACACCTCGGCGGTCAGGCCGCTGTAGCGGATGAACGTGTCCTTCTCCGCTTCCAGGGAGAACAGCAGCCTTCCGTCTTCGACGGCCGCTATCGCCCCGTCATGGCCTTCCTTGAGGGAGAGAATGAGCATGGTGGTCCGTTTCTCTGTGGATTCCGATCCGGTGGTCGGGCGTCGGGGGGAAAGAGGTCTTCGGGCCGGCGGGTCCGGGCATCGGGCTCAGACCGGGTCGTCGGGGGCCGCTCCGCCGGGGCCGGCGGTGGCACCGGTCCGGGTCGAGAGGGCTTCCAGGGCGAGCCGGTGCAACCGCGGGTTGGCGGACAGGGCGCCGGTGCCGCTGCGGGGCGGGGCGCCCAGGAGATCGGTGCAGACTCCGCCGGCTTCCTCCACGAGGATCTGGACGGCGGCGATGTCCCAGGGGTTCACGACCGGTTCGGCCGCGATGTCGAGGGTTCCCTCGGCCACCATGCAGTGCTGGAGGAAGTCCCCGAAGGCACGGTCCTCCCAGCATGCCGCGGCCAGCCGCAGATACGCGGCGGACGAGTGGAAGACGTCCCAGGTACGGGTGCTGGTGGTGGACAGATAGGCGTGGTCGAGGCGGGTGGCGCCGGAGACCCGCAGGGGCAGCGGGGCACTGCCGGTGGGCCCGCGCCGCAGCCGGGCGCCGTATCCGGACGCCGCCCACCAGCGGCTGTGCAGGGCGGGGGCGCTGATCACCCCGACGGTGGGCCGGCCGTCCTCCAGCAGGGCGATGAGCGCAGCCCAGACCGGGATCCCGCGCAGGAAGTTCTTGGTGCCGTCGATGGGGTCGACCAGCCAGGTGCGCCCGGCGGTGACGGCCCCGCCGGTCTCCTCTCCGGCGAAGGCGTCGTGCGGACGGGCGGACCTCAGTGCCTCGCGTACGGCCGCTTCGACGGCGGTGTCCGCGTCGGTCACCGGCGTACGGTCGGGCTTCTCCTGGATCCGCAGGTCACGGGCTTGGAAGCGGCGGGTGGTGATGCTGTCGGCGATATCGGCCAGGTGCAGGGCCAGTTCGAGATCGGGACGGGGATCGGGCTGGAGACGGGGTGGCATGGCGGGCTCGTCACTTCGGGTGCAGTTCGAGGATGTGGTACTCCATGACGCGTACCTCTTCGATCCGGCGTACCCGGTGCAGCAGTTCCCATCGCGCTCCGGCTCCGTCGGCGAGGGCGTCGAGCCGTTCCCGGTCCCCGAGGTCGGCCGTGCCCAGCAGGAGCCTGCCGCCGTCGGCCAGATGCTCGGGGGCTCCGGCGATGTACCGGGCCTGGCCCTGGTAGCCCGGGTCGAAGACGGCGGTGTGCAGATCGGTGGTCAGTGAGAAGCCGTCCTCCACATAGGTCCAGGGCACATTCCAGAAGATGGTGTCGAAGCGGTCGCCGGGGCCGAGCGCCGTGTACATATCGCTGTGGAGAACGCGTACCCGGTCGGCGACTCCGTGCCGTTCGGCGTTGGCGACCGTGTTGGCCACGGCCTTGTCGTTGATGTCCAGCGCGGTGACGGACGCACAGCCGTGGAGCGCGGCGGTCACGGAGATGACGCCCGTCCCGCAGCCGACCTCCAGGAACGAGCCGCCCTTCGGATAGGGGACGGCGGAGGCCATCACCTCCGTCGCGGCGCTCAGAGTGCCGGGGAAGACCCCCCGGTGCAGGTCCCACTCCCGGCCGAGCAGGGTGAAGGAGTCCGGCAGATCGTCACCCTGGAGGGCGTGCTGCAGGACTTGGGCCACGGCCTCGGGGGACTCCTTGAAGGTCATGGTCGCTGCCTCTTTCGGTGGTGTCGGTCATCGGGACGGGCCGGCCGCGTACCGTACGAGCGCCTCGCGGTGGCGGCCGATCTTGCGGAAGGCCTCGGCGTACTGGTCGATGAGCGCCCTGTCCTTCGGCCAGTCGGTGAAGGTCGGCAGCGACAGCGCGTGCTGTTCGACGTACGCGGCGTGGGAACCGGACTCCGGTGCGCTGCCCCGCTTCGGCACTCCGGGGAAGAGGGGGTTCTCCGGGCGGGCGTAGAGGGGCAGGGTCGACAGCCGGGGGCCGGAGGGGGCGCCCACCTCCATGCCTTCGGCGCGCAGCGCCTCGATGAGGACGGAGCGGGGGACGCCGCCCAGTGCTTCGGGCCGGTAGAGCGGCTTGTATCCGTACCAGGCGCCCATGTCGACATGGTCCGCCACCTGCACCGGTTCCAGATAGGTCACGTCGCCGAGTTGGTCGCCGAGGTGGCGCAGACAGCGGTGCCGGGCCTCCTTGCGGGCCGGGAACGCCGCGAGGGCGTGCCGGGCGACGATGGCGTTGAACGGAGACATCCGGAGTTTGAGGCCGAAGCCGGTGACCCAGTGTGCGCGCAGGTCCTCGTCGAGTACGGCGTCCCGGGAGCGGTCCCGGTAGTGCCCGAGGAGTGTGACGCGGTCGTGCACCTGGGGGTCGCTGGTGACGAGGATGCCGCCCTCCCCCGCGTAGACGGCCTTGTTGGCCTGGAGGGAGAAGACCGCGGCGTCGCCGAAGGTGCCGACGGGCTTGCCCTTGTAGCGGCTGCCGTGGGCGTGGGAGCAGTCCTCCAGAACGCGCAGTCCGTGCCGGTCGGCGATCCGCGAGATCGCGTCCATATCGCAGGGGTGGCCCCACTGGTGGACGACGGTGATGACCTTGGTGCGTTCGGTGAGCGCGGCTTGCAGGGCTTTGGGGTCCAGTCCCCGGGTGTCGGGGTCGATATCGGCCAGGACCACATCGCCGCGGAGCGCGAAGACGGGGCTGAGCGCGGCGTGGTAGGTGAGTGCCGGTCCCACGACGTCCACACCGTCGCGGACGCCGAGGGCGAAGTAGGCGGCGAGGAGGGCGCTGGTACCGGAGTTGAAGGTGACCGCGTAGCGGGCTCCGCCGTCCAGGAAGGCGAGGAAGTCGGTCTCCAGCCGGCCGATGGGGCCGCTGTTGCCCTTGATGGAGATATCGGTGTTCCGCTGTCCGGCGAGTTCCGTCAGTTCCGCCTCGCCGGCGGGGGGCGGCCAGATCTCGTGCGGCAGCGGCTGTTCGACGGCGGGTGCGCCTCCGAGGAGGGCGAGTCGTTCGGCGGTCGCCATGGGTCCTTCCTGTGTTCGCGGGTGGGTTCGGGGCGGCCGGGCGGTGGGGTCAGGCGCAGCGGTCGGCGAACTCGTTCCGCTCGCGCGACCGGTCCCGGTAGATCCGGTCGATGGTGCGGACGACGGCGAGTTGGCGCCGGAAGTGGTCCTGGCGGTAGGAGCGGTCGTCCAGCTGCCCCAGAAGGTGGGTGATCATGGAACGTACGGTGTCGGTCTTGGGGCCTTCCCTGGTGCGGCGCTCCAGCGGCGGCCCTCCCACGGAGTGGAGGATCGCGGTACCGGGGGCGACGTTCAGCGCTCCCTCCGTACCGAGTACGCAGAGGTGTTCGGTCTTCTCGTAGTTGTGGCGCGAGATGCGCAGTGAGCCCACCAGTCCCGTTGCGGGGTAGCTGCACATGAGGCTGACGAGATCCTCCAGCCGGCGGTCCCGCATCTCCTGGTAGTGGTGCACGAAGGCGGAGTGCACCCGGGCGGGTTCGGGGAACATGCCGGTCAGCACGTCCAGGAGGTGGTAGCCCATGTCGAGGAGCACACCGCCCATGGCGTGTTCTCTGGAGGCGCGCCAGCCCGCGGTCGGGCGGGCCAGGTTGAAGTGGTAGTCGTAGGAGAACCAGTAGGGCTCCCCGATCCTGGCGAGATTCTCCCGGGCGAACCGGAACACGGGGTCGAAGTTCCGTTGCAGCAGGGTGAAGACGCTGCGGTCGGCGCGTTGCGCCAGGTGTATCAGCTGCCGGGCTTCCTGTTCCGTGACGGCGAACGGCTTCTCCTTGATGACATGTATGCCGTGCGCCAGGAGTTTCGTACAGACAGGGAAGTGTTCACTGTGCGGCACGGTGACCACTGCGGCGTCGAATTCGGCTTTTTCGATGCCTTCCCCGAGGGTACGAAAATAGGGGAATCCCCATGCGGTGGCGAGTGCCGGGGCCGCCGGGTCGGGGTCGACTCCGCCGACGACATCCGCGTTTTCCCGGATGACCGGGAGATACTCCTTCCCTTGATGTCCGGCAAATCCGACCATCAGTACGCGCGGTCGGGGACGACTGTTCTTCAACCTGTCACCGGGCATCCGGAATAGCCCCTCAGAGAACATCGTTCGAGGATGGAGCAGGGGCGGCCGGGAGGTGGTGTGGAGCGGTCCCGGCCGGCCCTTGGCCGCAGGCGGTTCAGAGAGCGCTGTGCCTCTTCCCGGAGGCATCGGCGAGCCAGGCGTGGGCCGCGGTCACGGTGTCCTTGATGAAGGTGCTCCCGCTGCGCCGCGTGTTCTCGTCGAGCAGTGAGACGTCTGCTGCGGCTATCCAGGCGAACTCGGTGTGCTTGTCCCGTTCGAGTTCGGGCGCCGAGAGATCCCCGTCCACCTCGACGACGTAGTCCGACTCGATATGCCGTACTCCGTCCGCCGTCCACTCCTCGTGCGCCACCCGGGCGAGGACATGGCGCAGCCGCCACCCGGTCTCCTCCGCTATCTCCCGGCGGAGTGCCTCCAGCAGGGACTCCCCCGCCTCCACGGCCCCGCCGACGACGTCCCAGCACTCGGGGAAGAGGCGCCGGCCGGCCGAGCGGCGCTGGACGAAGATCCGGTCGTACGGATCGCGGATCAGCGCGCCCACCACCAGCCTGGGTCTCTCCGTCCCGGCCATGTCAGCGGTTCACCGCGCCCGGTCGACGCATGCGGCCCATTCTTCCCTCATTTCATCTGCGCATTTCATCTGCACACAGAACCCGATGCACCGCACTCAGGATGAAATACAGGCATAGCTGTACATCCCAAACGGAAACATCGGGGCGGCCGGATTTTTCTCCGGCTCGCATATTTACGGTACCCGCGTTTCCGCCCGGAATACTATGCGCCGCCATGGGTGAACACCGGTTCGCGCAAGGATCAGGACGTCTCGACTTCTCCCCGAACCGGAGTTTCTTTCATATTTTCCTGACGTTACTCCGGCTGGGTGCAGCGTTCGGGCAGCGGCGCAGGCAGTCGGGCCGTCCGCGCCGACGGGGGACGCGGCCGGCGTCTCGGGTTTCCCGCGCCGCGGACGGGGGGTCTCCTCAGCGCGCTTTCGTCAAACCGTCTCTTTCCTGCCATCACCGGCCCTGTCTCGGTCGATGACGGCGGCCGGATCGGCGGGGCCCGAGGGGGGTGCGGAGAGTTCCGCCGGGTCCTCGTTCAGGGACGGCGGGCGACCAGGAAGACGTAACCGATCTGCGGGAGGGCGCCGAATCGGGGAAGGGAGCGGGTGAAGGTGAAGAATTCGTGATGGCGTTCGTCGGCGGCGGGGGCGATATCGCCGAAGGCGTCGGCGAACGCCTGGTAGGTCCGCCGGACGTGCTCTCCGATGTCGTTGAACTCCACCACCTCCAGACCGGCGCGGTCGAGGGCGGAGCGCAGCTCCGCCGGTTCGGGCAGGGAGGGGGACTGGAACGCCCGGCACGTCCTGCGCACCAGGTCCGCGGCATCGCCCGTCACCGGCGCCCGGAGCAGCACATCGGTGATGACCAGCGGGCTGCCGGGCCGCAGGATGCGGGCGATCTCGGACAGTGCGGTGACCCGGTCGGGGATGTGCATCATGGATTCGACGGCCCAGGCACCGTCGAAGGACGCCGTTTCGAAGGGCAGTGCGCAGGCGTCCGCGTACCGGAAGTCCACCAGGTCGGCGAGCCCGGTGGCGTCCGCGCGGGTGCGGGCGAGGTCGATGTCCTCGTGGCTGACGGAGATTCCCGACACCCGGGCGCCGGTGGCGCGGGCGATGCGCAGGGCGGGCCGGCCGGTTCCGCAGCCGACGTCCAGCAGGCGCCGGCCGGGTGCGGCGTCCAGCCGCCCGGCCACGAGGTCGGTGAGCCGGTCGGTGGCCTGGTCGAGGGTGCGGCCGTCCGCGGCGCTGTCCCAGTAGCCGACGTGGATGTTCCCGTCGGCGGTCGCGCCGTCCGCGACCCCGGTCGGCTCGTCGGGGAGTCGGCCGGCGTCCGGTGACGACGGGGCGGTGTGGTGCACGGGCAGGTCGTCGGTCATGGGGGTCTCCCGAGCGCGAAGGGGGGTGTGGTCCGGTGCAGGGCCCGGCCGCCGTACCGCGCCGGGTGAACGGCCCGAGGGCCGCGGAGTGAAGGCGATGCCCCGGGCTGCGTACGGTGGTGGGGCCGGGGGCTGCCGTCCTCGGTGGCCGGCAGGGGTCCACCACCGAGGCGACACCGTCGGTTCGACGACGCGACAGGTCGTGACGGTGCGGGTGGCCGTTGGGAGCACCGGGGTGCCGCGGTCCGACCCCGGTGGCGGGCGTATGAGGGCCATTGTCCCGAAGTGCGGGGGGCCCGTCCAGGACGCCTCGGGGCGGCCGCGGCGTCGTCCGTCCGGTCCCGGCACCGGGTGGCCCGCTGCCTCCGCCCGCCGAAAGGAAGCCGGTTCGGGTACGGACGGACCGGGCCGGTGCGTGTCTCCGGGTTTCGAGTAGTGGGCGGGGCGTTGACAGGAGGAGGGGCATCGGGAAGGGTCTGCGAACATGCAGCCACTGGGTGACCTGCGGGTCCGTCTTGTGGAGCGCCGCCACGTCGATCTGGTCCGTGTCGCGAGCGCCATCTGTCGTCGCGTCTGACGCAGCCCGCCGTGCCCTGAGGCTTCGGCGGCCTTCCGGTTGATCCGGCACGTCCCGGATCGCAACTCTCCCGGCAAGCCCGGTTCTCCGGCTCCGCGTGCGCTGTGTCGCGCAGCGCGCGGAGCCCTTCACTCCTGCCCTGGAGCACCCTGTGACGTCTTTCGACCCTTCTCCGTCCCGGCGCGCCTTCGGCGGTACCGCCGCCGGGGCCGTGGCGGCCCTCGGTCTGTCCGCCGCGGACGCCGCGGCCGAGAGTGCCGGTCCCCCGCCCGCCGAGCGTCCGTTCCGCGCCGCCCCCGCGCGCGGCCGGGGCGCCCGCCGCCCCAACGTCCTGTTCATCCTGGGCGACGACCTGGGCTGGGCGGATCTGTCCTCCTACGGAGCCCCGGAGATCCGTACGCCGCACCTGGACCGGCTCGCCCGGCAGGGCGTGCGGTTCACCGACGCGTACAGCGGCTCCGCGACCTGCTCGCCCACCCGGTTCAGCCTCTACACCGGCCGCTATCCGGGCCGTACGAAGGGCGGGCTCGCCGAACCGATCGCGGACCGGTCGGCGGGGCTCGAACCCACCCATCCCACCCTGGCCTCGCTGCTGGGCGACGCCGGATACCGGACCGCGCTGATCGGCAAGTGGCACTGCGGCTATCTGCCCGACTACAGCCCCACCCGGTCGGGCTGGGACGAGTTCTTCGGCAACTTCGGCGGGGCGCTGGAGTACTACTCCAAACTCGGCTCCGGCGGCGAGTACGACCTCTACGAGGGCGATGCCGAATACCGTGACCTGCGCTACTACACCCGCATCCTCACCGAGCGGGCGGTCGAGTACGTCGGCCGGGACCACGGCCGCACCCCGTGGCTCCTCAATCTCAACTACACCACCCCGCACTGGCCGTGGATCGCCGACGGCGACGAGGAGGCCAGTGCCGAGATCGTCCGCCGGATCAAGGCGGGCGACCGGCGGGCGCTGTGGCACCAGGACGGGGGTTCGCTGGCGAAGTACCGGCAGCTCGTCGAGGATCTCGACCGCTCGGTCGGCAGGGTGCTCGCGGCCCTGAAACGGTCCGGGCAGGAGGAGGACACCCTGGTGTTCTTCGCCAGTGACAACGGCGGCGAACGCTTCTCGTACAACTGGCCGCTCAGCGGCAACAAGGGGTCGCTCCTGGACGGCGGTATCCGGGTGCCCTCGATACTGCGCTGGCCCGCACGTATCGAAGGAGGCCAGGTCAGCGGGGTTCCGGTGTACTCCCCCGACTGGACGGCGACCCTTCTGGATGTGGGCGGGGCCCGGCCCCATCCGGCGTACCCCCTGGACGGCGTCAGCCTCAAGGGCTATCTGCTGCACGGTGCCGAGGTGCCCCCGCGGGATCTGTTCTGGCGGGTCCGCGGCGAGCGGGCACTGCGGCGGGGCGACTGGAAGTACTACCGGGGGAAGGACGGCAGGGACCGCCTCTACCGTCTGTCGGAGGATGTCCGCGAGCAGGCCGACAAGGCCTCCGTACGGCCCGAGCTGCTGACGGAGCTGAGGGCCGCGTGGGAACGGATCGACCGGGGACTTCTGCCGTACGCCTGACGAGCACCACTGCGCGACCGGTCCCGGCCCGCATGTCCGCGCGGGGTGCGGGCCGGCGACCGGTGGCGCCGCATCGCGAGGTCAGGCGGCTGTGTCCCTGACCGGCCATGCCCCACGGCCCCAGAGGTCCAGGACGAGTGCGGCGATGTTCCACGCGTCGTCCTCGCCTCGGTGATGGCGTCCTTCCAGCGGCAGCCCGGCTATCCGCAGCGCTTGGTCCATGCCGGGTTTCCTGCCGAGTCCGTAGGCCTCGGCGAAGACGGCCTTGGCGTTGGTGTGGGTGCGCTCGGCCGGATAGCCGAACGGGTAGGCCACCCTGTCGGCCTGACTCTGCCGCGCGAACTGCCGACGGTCGTACTCGCCCCAGCTCGCCCAGGGGCGCTCCGCTGCCCCGTACTCCTCGACGAGGATCCGGCAGGCCTCGGCGAAGGAGACGCCCCGGTCCACCTCGGCTTGCGTCAGGCCGGTCAGTTCGGTGCAGAAGCCGCTCACCTTGGACCGGGCAGGGCGGACGAGGATGCGATGCCGGGACACACGGCGCCCTGCCGACAGGTCCACGACGGTGAGACCGATCTCGATGATCTCGTTCACCGAACCGGGCGGCGGCTGCCCGTCCCAGCAAGTGGCCTCCACGTCGATGACGTTCAGCAGGGCGGATTCATGGCGCATGGCAGCGAGGGTAGAGGTGCCTGCCCGGTACCGGCACCTCGATTTCCGCCGCAGGGAAGCCCGCCCGCCATGGCCCGGAAGGCCCATCCGGCCACCCGGTCGGCTTGCGACGGGGCAGCAGCCCCCGGCTCGTACCCGAACCGTGCGGCCGTCGTCCGGCGGCCACGTCAGCATCCGTAACGCCGCTACCCGAAAGGCTGACTGGACGGCCGGGGCCGTTTCCCGCCGCCGCGACCGGCAAGCCTCCTCCTGCCCATGGGACAGGCCCGCCACGAAATGCTGTCCCGAAGAACGGAAGAACCGAGGTGTTGCCATGCGTACACGTCACAAGGCGCTCGCCGCCCTGGCCGGCTTAGCCGCCGCCCTGGGAGTCATCACCGGTCAGGCAGCCCTGGCCGCACCGGAAGCCGCCGCTCCGGCCTATCCGCCGGGAACCCAGGTCACCATCGAGACCTTCGCCGCCAAATGCCTCGACGTGCGCACCCAGGACAGTGGTGCCCCCGTCGTACAGGCCGACTGCAACAGCAGCTCCCGCACCCAGCGATTCTGGGTGAACACCGTCGCCGGTGGAGTGGAGATCCGCACCGCCGCGAACCTCTGTCTCGACCTGGAGGCCGCACAGCGGGGCAACAACACAAAGATCATCCAGTATCCGTGCGGACCGCTCCCCAGGTTCAGTCAGACCTTCCTCACCTTCCCGTCAGGCACCGATCTGACCACGATCCACACCATTGACCTCAGGTGCTTCGACGTCCAGAACGCCGACGAAGCGGCTGGTGCGTTCATCGTCCAGTACAGCTGCAGCGGCGACTCCAACCAGAGTTTCAAGCTCCGGGAGATCTAGCACCCCACGCCGAGCGCGCTCGGGACCTCCGCACGAGGTAGCGGAAGCGGCGGTCCCGAGCACAGTTCCCGTCGGGCGATCTCCGGCGCCGGCCGTCCCGTAGCGGCTTCACCGCTACGGGACGGCCCGCATCTCCGGCGCCCCGTCCGTCCGGCATCGACTACCGGACGCCGCCCCGGCAGAGCACGTCACTCACCCCCGCGCGGGCAGGGCCCGACCCAGGATGCCCCTGCACCACGGAGGTTGCCGTTCTCGGCCCGATGCCTCTTCGGGGGCCGGTCAGAGCCTGGCCGTGCCGAGCTGCACCTTCGCGACACCGGTGATACCGGTCACGGGGCTGCCTGCGGTCCCGTCGGCGGGGTTGTAGGCGAACTGTTTGTACGCGGTGCCGCCGAAGTGAGGGCAGGCCATGGGCGTCCCTCGTAGTTCCTCCCCGGACGCGGTCTTCCATGTGATCCACCAGAGCACGCAGGCGCCGTCCGGCGACACCCAACCACTGCCCGGTAGCAGATCCTCGACCCAACCGGTGACCTGTGCCTGCCCGTTCTCGATGCAGATGCTGATCTCGCCCTTGCCGAACGTCTGCGTCCGGCTGTCGGTGACGCAGACGGGGGCCGAGGACGCGTTCTGCGCGGCGGCGGAGGCTGTCGGCACGCCGAACAGGCCGACAGTTCCCAGCACTCCGGCAATCGCGGTGGAGCGTATGAAACGGCGCATGACCTTCTCTTCCTGTCGATGGGTATCCACGTGTCTGTCCGTGTGTATTCCGTTCAGTGGCGTGATCGGCTCAAGGCAGGTCGTGGAAGCCCGACGAACGGGCAGCCCTCACCGCTCCTTCATCACCGATTCCGGCCCAGTTTGTCCTTGGAGGCGAGCGCCCCCTGGACAAAGCACAACCGGTATACCTCGGCCTCCATGGCAAAAAGCCCACCGCCTTCGGCACGGTAGTACTTGCATACAGCATCCGTGGGTATCGGCAGCGGGTCGGCGTCCACATCCGCCTGCCGCGCCGGAAGAATCGTCTGCAGGTCCTCCCAGCGCTGCCCCGCCGTCAATTTCCTGTAAGTAGCGGCATTGAGCGTGGCGTTGTCGAAGGCGTTGGAGAAGTACACCACCGCCATCACGCACACCACGGCCGCGGCTACCGCCGGGACCGCCAGCACTATCGCCAGGCTGCGGCGTACCCGCTGCTCCGCGTCTCGCTGCGCCGTGACGGTCAGCGGAGCCCCGAGCTGGGCCGGTTGCTGGTCGTCACCGGACCCGTACCGGACACCCGAGTGCGGCAACCGCGCCTTGACCTCGAAGCCGCCGTCGTCGCGGTGCCCCGCCGAGAGCACACCACCGAGCACCCTGACCCGCTCGGAGAGCCCGACCAGACCCATGCCGTTACCGGTCGCCCCGTGGGACGGTCCGTCGGAGACGTTGTTGCTGACTGTGACAACGGTGTGGTCCGTCAGACGGTCGATCCGGATCAGGACCTCCGCCCCGGGTGCGTGCTTCGCCGCGTTGGTCAGCGACTCCTGGACCACCCGCTGCACGGCCTCTTCCACCACTGTCGGCGCCGTGTGGTCGAGACCGATCCGTCTCAGGTCGACCAGCATCCCGGCCGTACGCGCACGGTCCACGGTCGTCATGAGGTCCTCGCGCGGCGCCGTGGGCTCGCTCGCGGTGTCCACGCGCAACACACCGATGATGTCACTGAGGCGTCCGACCGCCTGGGCCGTGCTGCGGCGCAGCTCTCCCGCCGACGACCGGGCTGCCTCGTCGAGCCGGGGGGCGACTTGAAGGGCGGCCGCCTGCATGGCGATGAGGGTGAGGTCGTGGCCGAGCTGATCGTGCATGTCCTGGGCGATCCGGGCCCGCTCCCTGATCCGGGCCCGGTCGGCGGCGAGCTGGTACTCCCGTTCCAGGTGCCGGGCCCGCTGCCATCCGGCCAGCTCCAGTTCGCGGCGCTGATGGCGGTGACGGCCCGCCAGCCAGGCGGTCACAGCGCCCACCAGCAGCGGTGTGCTGTTCAACCAGGTGGTCAGATGGCCTGCCGTGAGGCCGATGATCCCGAGCGCCGTGAGGACCACGCTCACCGACACCGCCACTTCGACCGGTCGCTCCCGTACATCGCCGCGCCGGCCTGCCAGGTAGCTCATGACGAACACGCCGGGCGAGAACCAGGGGCTGATCAGGCTCAGAACCGCGCTGGCACACCAGGACAGCGGCAGCCGCGTATCCCGTAAAAGTACGATGGCCAGGAGTAACAGCACTCCTGACAGCCGCCACCACAGGGGCGAGTCCGCATCGCCGGGTGAGTCGAGAAACGCGGGTACGGCGAGCACCACCCACAGGGCGGTACTCCGGACGATCTTGCGTCGGCTGGTCCCCTCGACAAGGATGCGGGTTCGGCTGGTTCCGCGAACAGGTCCCGACGGCTTCAGGAAGTCTTTCATGTCAGGTCCTGACGGAACGCCGGTGCGGCGAGAGCCCCGGTGGGGGAAGAGATGGGGAACGTGTGATTCGGGTTCTGATCGCCGACGACGAGACCATGATGCGGGCGGGGGCACGCGCGATCCTGTCGACCGATCCGGAGATCGAGGTGGTGGCCGAGGCGTCCACCGGCAGAGAAGCTGTGGAACTGGTACGCCGTCACCAGCCGGACGTGGCGCTCCTCGATGTGCAGATGCCGCAACTCGACGGACTCGACGCAGCTTCCGCGATCCTGAAGTCCGACGCCGGCACGGCCGTGATCATCTTCACGACGTTCAGCAACGACGACTACATCTCCCGCGCCCTCAGTGAAGGCGCGAGTGGATTCCTGCTGAAGTCGGGGGATCCGCGCGATCTCATCGCGGGAGTGCACGCCGTCGCCGACGGAGCCGCATATCTCTCCCCGGAGGCCGCACACCGGGTGATCCGCGGCCTGAGCACGGCGCGGATGACGCGTGGCTCCGCCGCACGGGAGCGGGTCGGCCGGCTCAGCAACCGTGAACGCGAGGTGCTGACGCTGCTCGGGGAGGGACTGTCGAACGCTCAGATCGCCCGTCGGCTGCGCCTCGTCGAAGGCACAGTCAAAACCCATGTCAGTTCCATCCTCACCAGGCTCGGTGTCGGCAACCGCGTACAAGCGGCCATCATCGCCTATGAAGCGGGACTGATCGAAAGCGTCGGCTGACCCCGCGCCCGTGCCGGTCACCGGACGAGCACGGGATCCGGACGGCCGGGCGGACGGCAATGACGGCACTGCCCTCCACCCGGCCCGGACCGCGTTCGGTTCGACCGCCCGGTGCCCGTGCCACGACCGGTCCGGGCGCCCGAGAACACCGGGGATCGTCGGCGCGCCCGTCCTCTCCGCCCTCTCCGTCCTCACCCGCTCGTCGCGCCCTCGGCGGAGAAAGGACACGTCCAGTCCTCCGGCACGGCGCGCCCCGCGTACTGACGGGCCTCTGAGGACTCTCCGTGGTCGGAGAGCATGGGATTGATGCTTCCCTGCAGCCGCACCTCGCGTTCGCGAATCCTGCGCTGCAGCCCGTAGTACGTCCCCTGCGCCTTGAGCCGGGCGAACTGCTCGTGCGAGTTGAACACCAGGACGGGGTACGGGTACCGACGGGAGATTCGCGAGGCTTCCGGGTTGAATCCGGCGACGAAGAAGGGGTGCCCGGCCACACTGAAGGCGAATTCCCCCGACTCCGGATCACTTGAGTAACCCGGACTCCACGAATGGGTTTTCGCATCGAAGCGGTGCAGGCGGCCCAACTGCTGCCAGAGCAGCTGCTCGAACTCTTCCTCACTGCTCACCCGGGGCCCGAGGAAGAGCGCCACGAACGAGGCGAACTCATGCCCCTCGGTCAGTTCCTTTTCGACGAAGGCAGTCAGGTCCCGATGAAGTCGCGCGGTACATTCCGCCGCATCCAAACCCTCGTACACCTGTAGGACGAGAGTGTTCTGCCGCAACGCGGCACGCGCCCCCAGACAGGTGAAGGAATCTCCGCCCACCCAGGCTATAAATTCCTCCTTCAGCTCATGATGTGCCATTCCGGCCTCCAGCTTCACCGCAAGTGCCGTGACCCTAACACTGGTTCGGACCAGCACTACGGGAGACCCCGTGTTTAAGGATGGAGTTGAAAACCAGCGCACCACAGTTTAAGGCACGGGTTAAGAGGGTCTCATTTACCTTGACAGATCGCCCACTCATAGAAATAGGTTGCCGAGTACTATTGCTGCCAGCAGCCATTTTCGCAGCGCTGGCCACGGCAACAAAAGCGCGGTCCGAGTGGGAGAGATGGCAGTGACGCGACGGCCCCGTAAGATCGAGGACATCTACCCGCTGTCCCCCCTTCAGGAAGGCTTGCTCTTCCACAACGTCCTTGACGGGACTGCCACCGACGTCTACGTGGCCCAGGTGACGACGGACTTCGAAGGCCCGCTCGACAGCGACGCGTTGCGGGCCGCGGCTGCGGCGCTGCTCGCCCGCTACCCCAATCTGCGGGTGGCCTTCCGGCAGCGTGCCACGGGCGAATGGGCCCAGCTGGTCCTCCGTGAGGTAGACCTTCCCTGGCGCACCGTCGATCTCAGCGGCCTGCCGGAGGCGGAACGGGCCGAGCGGGCGGAGGCCGTGGCGTTCGAGGACCGGGACCGCCGCTTCGATCCGGGGCAGGCCCCGCTGGTGCGGTTCACACTCATCCACCTCGGGGAGCAGCGCCACCGCTTCGTCCTCACCAACCATCACATCCTGCTCGACGGCTGGTCGATGCAGACCCTGATGAAGGAGCTGTTCGCGCTCTACCTGGCGAAGGGCGACCCCTCCGGTCTTCCCCGTCCGCGCCCGTACCGCGACTACCTCACCTGGCTCGCCGGGCAGGACACCGAAGCGGCGCGCCGGGCGTGGGCCGAGGCCTTGGCCGATTTCGAGGAGCCGTCCCGGGTCGCGGCGCTCACACCGGACCAGCCCGCGGTGGTCCCGGAACACATTCGGTTCGGCTTGGACGACCATGAGACACGGGCACTGACCGCGTTCGCCCGCGAGCACGGGCTGACTCTGAACACCGTGGTCCAGGGCTCCTGGTCACTGCTCCTGTCGAGGATCACCGGGCTCGACGACGTGATGTTCGGTGTCACCGTCTCGGGCCGGCCGCCGGAGCTCGACGGCGTCGAGGACATGGTCGGTCTGTTCATCAACACCCTGCCGCTGCGTCTGCGGCTACGCCCCACCGAGCCCCTCACGGCCATGCTGGTCAGGCTCCAGCAGGAACAGAGCCGTCTCCTTCCCCACCAGCACCTCGGCCTCGCCGAGATCCAGCGCCTGGCCGGAGTGGGTGACCTGTTCGACACCTCCATGGTGTTCGAGAACTACCCACTGGACGCTGCCGGCCTGGACCGTACCGCCGACGGACTGAAGATCCTGAGCACCGAGGGCTACGACGCCACTCACTACCCGCTGGGCCTCGTCGCGATGCCGGACTCCACGCTGCGGTTCCAGCTCGACTACCGGCCCGACGTCTTCCAGCGCGACCGGGCCGAGGAGTTGGCCGAGCACCTGCTGCGTATCCTCCGGCTGTTCCTCACCGCCCCGCACACCCCGGTCGGCCGCGTCGACGCCCTCGGCCACGAGCAGATCCGGCGCATGCTCGTCGACTGGAACAGCACCCGACGCCCCGTACCCACCGACATCCTGCCCCGGCTCTTCGAGGCCCAGGCGGCCCGCACCCCGGACGAGACGGCGGTGGTCTTCCAGGACACTCCTGTCACCTACCGGGAACTCAACGCACGGGTCAACCGGCTGGCCCGGCTCTTCACCGAGCACGGAATCGGCCCCGAGGACATCGTGGCCGTGGTGCTCCCGCGTTCGGTGGACTCGATCGTGTCCCTGCTGGCCGCGATGAAGGCCGGGGCGGTGTATCTGCCCGTAGACCCGGAATACCCCGTCGACCGTACCTCGTTCATGCTCACCGACTCGGCGCCCGCGCTCGTGGTGACCGTGTCCGCCGCCGCCGACCGCGTCGCCGTGCTCGCTGCCTCGGGCACCCCTGTCGTCCACCTGGACGACGCGGAGACACTCCGCGCCCTCGCCGTCCAGCCGGACACCGATCCGACGAACGTCCGCGCAACTCCCGCCAACGGGGCATACATCCTCTACACCTCCGGCTCGACCGGGCGTCCGAAGGCGGCCCTGGTCACCCACGCGAGCCTCAGCAACCTGCTCCACCATCACCAGTACGAAATCCTCACCCAGGTGGTGGAGTCCGTCGGCGGCCGCCGACTGCGCATGGCGCACACCGCCTCCTTCTCCTTCGACGCATCATGGGGCCTGTTCCTGTGGATGGCCGCGCACGGCCACGAACTCCACCTGGTCGACGACGACACACGCCACGACCCGGAGGCCTTCGCTCGACAGGTCGACGAGCGACGTATCGACGTCGTCGACATGACACCGTCGGAGTGCCGGCATCTCCTCGCGGCGGGGCTGTTGGGCCAGGACCGGCATCGCCCGTCGCTGGTGGTTCTGGGCGGTGAGCCCATCGGCGAGGGGTTGCGCCGCGAACTCACCTCGGTGGAGGGCCTGGTCGCCTTCAACTTCTACGGACCGACCGAGTGCACCGCCGACAGCGTCACCGGCGTCGTACGCGATACCAGTCCCGCCGAACTGGGGACACCCGTCTCCAACGCCCAGGTGTACGTCCTGGACTCCGCACTGCGTCCGGTGCCCGTCGGCGTGGCCGGTGAGCTGTACGTGGCAGGCGCCGGCGTAGCCCGCGGCTATCTGAACCGGCCGGGCGTCACGGCGGAGCGCTTCGTGGCCCATCCGTTCGGACCTGCCGGCGCACGCATGTACCGCACGGGCGACGTAGTGCGCTGGACGGCGGAGGGCCTGATCGAGTTCATCGGCCGGGCCGACGACCAGGTGAAACTGCGGGGCTTCCGGATCGAGCTGGGCGAGATCGAGTCCCTGCTCGGAGCACACGAGGCCGTGGCCCAGGCAGCGGTCATCGTGCGGGAGGACCGGCCGGGTGACAAACGCCTGGTCGCCTACTTCTCTCCTGCCAGAGACGACGAGGCCGACCCCGTCGACCTGCGCCACTACCTCGCCGACCGACTCCCCAACCATATGGTGCCGGCGGCGATCGTACGGCTGCCCGAGCTGCCGCTGACGCCCACCGGCAAGCTGGACCGCCGCGTCCTGCCCATGCCCGACTACGAGGCGACGAGCGATGCGGCGCGCCGTGCGCGCACTCCGCAGGAGGAGATCCTCTGCGGGCTGTTCGCGGATGTGCTGGGTCTGGAGCGGGTGGGTATCGACGACAGCTTCTTCGACCTCGGCGGCCACTCGCTGCTTGCTACGCGGCTGGTGTCCCGTGTCCGTAGCACTCTGGGTGCGGAGCTGTCGGTCCGTGCCCTGTTCGAGGCACCGACCGTGGCAGGCCTGGCCCAGCAACTCACCCAAGCAGCCTCCGCACGGACACCGGTGGTGGCGCGGGCGGAGCGCCCGCAGCGGATCCCGCTCTCGTACGCCCAGCAGCGGCTGTGGTTCCTGCACCAGTACGAACCCGACAGCGCCCTCTACAACATCCCCGTCGCCCTGCGCCTGACCGGCACCCTCGACGAACAAGCACTCCGCGACGCGCTCACAGATCTGGTAGCACGCCACGAAGCACTGCGGACCGTCTTCACCCACGCCGACAGTGACGGCGGTAGTGGTACTGGATATCAGGTGGTGCGTCCTGCCGGGCTCGCCCGGCCGGACCTGGAGGTAAGGTCCGTCACCGAAGACGGACTGGAGGACGCACTCGCCGAAGCGGTCGGACACGGCTTCGACCTCACCCGGGACCTCCCCCTGCGCGCCACCCTGTTCCGCCTCGGACCGGACGAGCACGTCCTGCTCCTGGTCGTGCACCACATCGCCGCCGACGGCTGGTCCCTCACCCCCCTCGCCCACGACCTCACCACCGCCTACACCGCCCGCCGTGCGGGAACCACCCCCGACCCGGCCCCCCTCCCCGTCCAGTACGCCGACTACACCCTCTGGCAACGCGACGTCCTCGGCTCCGAAGACGACCCCGACTCGACGGTCTCCCGCCAGCTCGCGTACTGGCAGAACACCCTGACCGGACTCCCCACCGAACTCGACCTCCCCACCGACCGGCCCCGACCCGCCGTCCCCACCCACCGCGGCGGAACCGTCACCTTCACCATCCCCACCCACCTCCACACCGCCCTCACCCACCTCGCCCGCCAGCAACACGCCAGCACCTTCATGGTCCTCCAGGCAGCCCTCGCCGTCCTCCTCTCCCGCCTCGGCGCCGGAAGCGACATCCCCATCGGCTCCCCCATCGCCGGACGCACCGACGACACCCTCGACGACCTGGTCGGCTTCTTCGTCAACACCCTCGTCCTGCGCACCGACCTCACCGGCAACCCCACCTTCACCCAACTCCTCACCCGCACCCGCGAAACCAACCTCGCCGCCTACACCCACCAGGACATCCCCTTCGAACGCCTCGTCGAAGCCCTCAACCCCGAACGCTCCCCCTCCCGACACCCCCTCTTCCAAACGGCACTCAGCTGGAACGAGGACGAGGAGCAACAGGCCCTCTCGGCAGCCGCCGGGCTGCCCGGGCTCGAGGTCTCGTCCATCGCGGCCGGGCCGAGTGTGGCCAAATTCGACCTGCTGTTCTCCTTCGGGGACACGGAGGACGGATTGACGGGACGGATCGACTACAGCGTCGATCTGTTCGAGGAGGATTCCGTACGTCTCCTCGCCGAACGGATGGTCCGGGTGCTGGACGCCGTCGTGGCGAACCCCGACCGGCGCGTTGACGAGACGGTTCTGCAGAGCGAGGGGGAGCTGCACCGGATCCTCGTCGAGTGGAACGACACGGACGTCCCGGGCCGGGTCCGGGCCGGCACCTCGCTGTCGGACCGCTTCGAGGCGCAGGTCGCCCGCACCCCGGATGCCGTCGCGCTCGTACACGAAGGTGTCGAGCTCACGTACACGGAGCTGAACAGACGGGCCAACCGTCTCGCGCACCGCCTGGTCGGGCTGGGGCTCGGGCCGGAGTCACGGGCGGGAGTGCTGATGCGGCGCTCCGCCGAACTCGTCGTGGCGCTGCTCGCGGTGGCCAAGGCGGGTGGCGCGTATGTTCCGCTCAGCGAGGCCTATCCGGACAGCCGGATGCGCTGGATCCTCGACGGGACGGGCGCGGAGATCCTGCTCACCGACCAGGCTCTGCATCCCCGGGCGGAGGCGGTCGGGCCGGGCGTCCCGCTGCTCCTGGTGGACGCGGAGGAGCCGGTGGGCGGGCGCTGCCCCCAGCCGCAGGACGGCGACCTGGGGCTGGAGATCCAGCCGGACCGGCTGGTGTACGTGATGTTCACCTCCGGATCCACGGGTGAGCCGAAGGGCGTGTCGGTCACCCACGCCGATGTGACGGCCCTGGCCGAGGACACACGCTGGCTGGACGGAGTGGTCGACCGGGTGCCGCTGCACTCGTCGCACGCCTGGGACGGCTCGACGTTCGAGGTGTGGGCACCGCTGCTGAACGGCGGCCGGGTCGTGGTCGCGCCGCCCGGTGATCTGGACATCGAGACGCTGCGGCGGGTCATAGTCGAGAACGGGATCACCGCACTGTTCATGACCACCGGACTGTTCCGGGTACTGGCGCAGGAACATCCGGAGTCCCTGGCGACCGTACGGCAGGTGTGGACGGGCGGTGACCTTGCCTCGGCCGGTGCGATGCGCAGGGTCATGGACCACTGCCCGTCGACCCGGGTCGTCCACGTCTACGGCCCGACCGAGACGACGACGTTCGCGACCTGTCACGAGGTCGGTCCCTATGACGTCGAGACCGCGGCGGGCAACGTACCCATCGGCCGGCCCATGGACCACATGCGGCACTACGTCCTGGACGAGGCGCTGCGGCCCGTACCCGTGGGTGTGCCGGGCGAGTTGTACGTCGCAGGTGCCGGACTGGCCCGCGGTTACTGGGGGCGGCCCGGTCAGACGGGTGAGCGGTTCCTCGCCGACCCCTTCGGTTCCCCGGGCGCGCGGATGTACCGTACCGGCGATATCGTCAGGTGGAACGCGGCCGGCCGGGTGGAGTTCCTCGGGCGGGCCGACAGCCAGGTCAAGGTCCGCGGGTTCCGTATCGAGCTGTCGGAGGTCGAGGCCGCATTCGCCGCGCATCCGTCGGTGTCCCAGGTCGCCGTGGTTGTACGGGAGGACCGGCCGGGGGACAAGAGGCTCGTCGCCTATGTGGTGCCGGCCCTCGACGGCGCCGAGCGGGAGCTGCGCGACCACCTGGCGCGGGCGCTGCCCGACTACATGGTCCCGCAGGCGATCGTGAAGCTCGACGCCCTGCCGTTGACGTCCGTCGGAAAGCTCGACCGCGCGGCATTGCCGGCACCCGGGCACACGGCCGAGCCGGGGCGTGCGCCGCGCACCGCGCGCGAGGAGACGCTGTGCCGGTTGTTCGCCGAGGTACTCGGTGTGCCCGAGGTCGGGATCGACGACGGGTTCTTCGATCTCGGCGGTGACAGCATCATGTCGATCCAGCTGGTCAGCCGGGCCCGCAAGGCAGGTCTGGTGATGTCGCCCAAGGACGTCTTCGAGCGGCGCACGGTGGCCGCCATCGCCGATTCCATGGACGCCGGGACGGCGGCGGCGCGGGCGGAGGAGCCCGGCGCGGGCATCGGTCCGCTGCCCCCGACGCCGATCATGCACTGGCTGCGTGAACGGGGCGGCCCCCTGGACCGGTTCAACCAGTCGACCGTGCTGCGGGTGCCGGCCGATCTGCGGTTCGAGCCGCTGATGACGGCCGTGCAGGCGGTGCTCGACCACCATGACGCGCTGCGTATGCGCGTCACCGAGTCCGCCGACTCGGCCGGGCCTGCCTGCGAGATCGCCGAGCCCGGCGCGGTACGGGCCGGATCGGTGACCCGCCGGGTGGTCGTTGCCGGGCGGGACGAGGAGGAACGGAAGCGGGTGTACGCGGCCGAGGCGGAGGCCGCCGCGGAACGTCTGGAGCCGGAGCGGGGCGTCATGCTCCAGGTGGTGTGGTTCGACGAAGGGCCCGCACAGCGGGGACGGCTGCTGCTGGTGGTCAATCACCTGGTGATGGACGGGGTTTCGTGGCGCATCCTGCTTCCCGACCTGATGGAGGCGTACGAGGCCGTGGCAGACGGCCGTCTGCCGAGGCTCGGGGCGGTGGGAACCTCGCTGCGCCGCTGGGCCCGGGAACTGCAGGAGGTGGCACAGAGTCCGGACCGGCTCCCGGAGGCCGACTTCTGGGCGCGGGTGCTGAGCGGTCCTGAGGTTCTGATCGGCTCCGGGCCGATGGACCCCAAGCAGGACACGCATCGCACCGCGGGGCGGCTGCGGCTGGTACTGCCCGAGGATGTGACGGGACCGCTGATGACCCGGGTGCCCTCGGTGTTCAACGCCAAGGTCGACGACGTCCTGCTCGCCGCGTTCGCCTGGGCCCTCGACGAGTGGCGGGGCCGGGGCGCCGAGTCGTCGTTCCTGGTCGATCTGGAGGGCCACGGCCGGGTCGAGGAGACCGTGGAGGGCGCCGACCTGTCCCGTACCGTCGGCTGGTTCACCAGCATGTATCCGGTACGACTCGACCCGGGGACCTACGACAGGGCCGAGGCATGGGCGGGCGGGCCCGCGGCGGGCACCGTGCTGAAGCGGATCAAGGAGCAGCTGCGGGCCGTACCCGGCTCCGGCATCGGCTACGGACTGCTCCGCTACCTCAACCCGCGCACCCGGCAGCGGCTCGCCGCCGGGCAGCGGCCGCAGCTCGGGTTCAACTATCTGGGCCGGTTCGCGACCGAGGGCGCCGACGACGGTGCCTCCTGGGCCCCGGAGCCCTGGGACGCGGGGCCGTCGAGTGAGGCGGACACAGCGCCACTGGCGCATGTGGTCGAGCTGAACTCCCATACGGAGGCCGGGCCCGGGGGCGGACGACTGGTGGCGAGCTGGAGCTGGGCGCGGCGCCTGGTGACGGACGACTCCGTCGCGCAGCTCGCCCGGCTGTGGTTCCGGGCGCTGCGAGCCCTGGTCGAGTACGCCGAGCGGCCGGACGCCGGCGGGCTCACTCCGTCGGACGTGGCCCTGGAGGCGATCACCCAGGAGGAGATCGACGAGTTCGAGGACCTGCTGTAGCAGGTCAGCGGAGGTAACTACAGGGGACGACGGGGAAGGGCCCGTGCCGGAGGCAGAGCCGGCACGGGCCCTTTCTGCGCCCTCGGCGTCTCTGTCGAAAGTCGTAGTGGTGCTCTGTCGATGGAGGGAAGACCAGCACAGGGTCCGGCTCCTAGGGTCAGCGGTATGAACGGACACCTGAGGACGGACTGGCAATGATCACCTTGCGTGCAGTGACGAAGCAGTACGGCACGTCCACGGCCGTTGACGGTTTGAACCTGGACATCGCCCCGGGCAAGGTCACCGGGTTCCTCGGCCCGAACGGAGCCGGCAAGTCCACCACGATGCGCATGATCATGGGTCTGGACAATCCCACCTCGGGTGAGGCACTGATCAACGGCAAGCCCTATGCCGCGCTGACCCATCCGCTGCGTGAGGTCGGCGCTCTCCTGGATGCCAAGGCACTCCACCCCGGGCGCAGCGCGCACAGCCATCTGCTGGCCATGGCGCGGAGCAACGGCATTCCCCGCAAGCGGGTCGACGAGGTGCTGGAGACCGTCGGGCTCGAAAAGGTCGCGAAGAAGCGGTCCGGCTCCTTCTCCCTGGGTATGGGGCAGCGGCTCGGCATTGCCAGCGCGCTCCTCGGTGACCCGGAGATCCTGCTGTTCGACGAGCCCGTCAACGGCCTCGACCCGGACGGTGTGCGCTGGGTACGCGAACTGATGCGGTCGCTGGCGGCGGAGGGGCGCACGGTCTTCGTGTCGAGCCACCTGATGAGCGAGATGCAGCTCACGGCCGACCATCTCGTGGTGATCGGCCGGGGCAAGCTGCTCGCCGACGACACCATCGACCGTGTCATCGCCCGCAGTTCACTGACCGCGGTCCGGGTGCGTACACCCGACACCAGTGGTATGGACGCCCTCGTCCAGCGCCTTGAAGCCCAGTCCCTTGAGGTGCAGCGGCACGAGCAGGACGAGATCCTCGTCTCCGGGATCTCGGTTCAGTCGGTCGGTGACCTGGCCTACCAGCTGGGCATCCGCCTCCATGAACTCCGCGTCGTCGAGGCCTCGCTGGAAGAGGCCTACATGGAGATGACGGCCGCCAGCATCGAGTACAAGTCGCCCAAGCCCGTGGCCGGGGACGCAGTCCCTTACCAGGAACAGCAGGAAGTCGAGGCCTGAGCCATGTCGAGCACAACCGTGAGCACGCGCGCGCCAAGGGCGGCCGCACAGCAGAAGGGCGGCGGTACGCTCGGCGCGGTGGCCGCGGAGTGGACCAAGCTCTGGTCCGTGCGTGCCACCTGGTGGTGCCTTGCCGGGTCGGTCGCCCTGATGGCGATCTTCGCACCGGGACTGGGCGTCAGCATGGCCAACAGCAATCGCAGTGACAACAAGAACGTCGATATCGCGATCGCCCATCCCATGGTTCTCGCCGTGAACATGGTGCAGTTCGCCGTGGTGGCGCTCGCCATGCTGGCCATCACGACGGAATACTCCACGGGAAGTATCCGTACGACACTGCAGTGCGTGCCCGTGCGCGGCCGCATGCTGTTCGCGAAGTCGGCGGTCGCCGCCCCGGTGATGTTCGTGGTGGGGACGCTGCTGGGCCTGGTAGGGACGGTCACCACCGCACCGCTCCTGTTCGAGTACGCCGACTCCGACCTGGGCAAAGCGATTCCGACGATCCTGTTCACCGGTGTCTACATCGCCATGATGGGCGTCTTCGCCATCGGGATCGGGGCCGCTATCCGCAGCGCCGTGGGCACTCTTACGACGGTGTTCATGATCCTCGCGGGTCTGCCCGGTGCCTTGGCGCTCTCCAGCAGTGACTTCACCAAGAAGATCCTGGACTATCTGCCCTCCACGGCCGGCCAGCACCTGATGGACGGTGATGCGGAGCCGTACGGACGGATGGGCGCACTGCTGGTCGTCATCGTCTGGGTCGCCGCCGCCCAGGTGGCCGGCTACGTGGTCCTGCGTCGACGGGACGCCTGAAGCCGATGGCGGCGACCGAGTTCCCCCGCCGGTCGCCGCCATCTTCCCCCTTCACCGTATGTGGTGATTACACCCAACTTGGTGCTGTGGGTTCGCCGGATGAAAATCGCCCAAAACGGTAGCGTCTGCATTCCGAGTCAATCGCCGCGTTTCCGGTTCCTTATCATTGGACCCCTCGGCTGGGCAAGCCGATTTAGTTCCGGCTGAAGATTCACCTACTCTACCGTATCTGTATCGGGCTTGTTACTTTGAGGACGGCTGGCTCGGCGCGTCGCAAAACGACCGCCAGGTTTGCTGTACTCGATGGGCGACCGATCCGGTTATACGGCCCTCGGTTGCGCGGTCCTGGCCGGTGCGTAGTGGGGGAATGATGCGGATACGTCTGAATCGCAAGAGTGTCGAGAATGTGCACATGATGGCCACCCTGGGGCCGGTGGCGGAGGCGATTTTCTCCCTCAGGCATATGGGCGGGCGGGGGGAGCCGGGGTTCAGGGCGTGGGAGGAGCAGGTGTCCGGCCGGCTCCGGTCGAGCCGGGCCGACCGCGACGCCATCCGGGCACTGCGGCGCAGCTCGGACCTGACCTGGTTGCTCGCCGGCGACGGAAGCTCGTCCTCCGACGAGAGGATCCTCTCGTCGGGCCTCAGGCGCGGCGAAGTGCGCTCGGCCATGGAGCGGTACACCGATATCTCTGTCAACCCCTACTGGCCGCAGATGCTGGTTCACCTGGGCGCCGCGCGGGAGAAGCGGATAGGGGTGGCGCCCGACCGGGGCGAGGGCCTCTTGAATTCTTTGCATCCGGGAATTTCATGGAAGCGTCCGTACTTGGAAATCTCCGGCGGCGAAGGCATCGAATTCGAACTCGACGCAAAAGGCCTTTTAATAGCACCTTCAATTTTTCTCGGATCTCGCCCCGCCGTATTTCTGCATGATGTCGGAGGGACCAGCGAACTACCGGTCCTCGTTTTTTCCGTGCGTCCCACGCCGACCGAGGAGCGTGCCTTGTGGACCGCCCAGGGAAAGGATGTCGAGGCGCTGGACGCGCTCATGGGCCGTACCCGGGCACACCTGCTGAGGCTGACGCTCGCAGGCGGCACGACGAGTGAACTCGCCCGGAGCGTCGGCACCTCGGCGGCCGCCGTCAGCCAGCACACCGGCATCCTGCGCAACGCAGGCCTGATCCTCTCGGAGCGGGACCGCAACACGGTGATCCATCGCATCACCTCCCTCGGCCGGGCCGTTCTCGACGGCAACTTCCAGGCCGCACCCGCACCGGCCGAACCGGTGCGCCTGGCCGAGGCGTCCAGCACCCGAGAGGCCCGCAGGCCGCGCCCCAGACAGCCCTTCGCCGCCTCGTGCAAAAGGCCCGCTCCGGTTCCCCGGCAGGTCTCCGCGGCGAACAGCCTCGCCTACCAAGCCTCCTGACCGGTCCGGGGCTTTCACCGGCCGCACAGGGCCCCCACGGCTCCGTCTCCCGGCGCGGGTATCCAGCTCGCCCGCGCGAAGGAGCCGTGCCGGGCCCGCCCCGTGAAGAGCACGCCCCGTCCGCTGCGCAGCGGACCGTGCGCCTTCGTCTGCTCGCCCTTCACGGTCATGCATCCTCTGCCTTGGAGATCACTCTGTAGCACGCCACGGCATCCATACCACCGTTCATCGAGTCCTATGCGCCGCTCGTTCTCTTCGCTGCGTTCAACTCGATGACGGCGCCGCCCGTGCTCCGTGTCGCCATGATCCGGATCGGTCCGCCCGATGCCGGGGAACGCCGAAGGGTGCGAGCAGCGCACGGCACTCCCCACCCCCCGACCGCCCCGGCGGCGATCCGGTTCACCAAGGAGGCAGAAGATGAGTCCGCAGCACCCCGAACAGACCGCTGGTCCCGAGGAGTTCGATGTCGTCGTAGTCGGTGGCGGACCCGGCGGATCCACAGCGTCCACTCTGGTGGCCATGCAGGGCCACCGAGTGCTGCTGCTGGAGAAGGAACGGTTCCCCCGCTACCAGATCGGCGAGTCCCTCCTCCCGTCGACCGTCCACGGCATCTGCAAACTGCTCGGAGTGACCGAGGAGTTGGAGAAGGCCGCTTTCATGCCCAAGCGGGGCGGTACGTTCCGCTGGGGCAACAACCCCGAACCGTGGACCTTCTCCTTCTCCGTCGCCGCCAACTTCAACGGCCCGACCTCACTGGCGTACCAGGTCGAGCGCATGAAGTTCGACCAGATCCTCCTGGACAACGCCCGCGCGAAGGGCGTCGAGGTCCGGGAGGAGTGTGCGGTCGTCGACGTCGTGGAGGACGGCGACGGCCGGGTCGGCGGAGTGAGGTTCACCGACGCGCAGGGCGTCCGACGAGAGGTACGCAGCCGGTACGTCGTGGACGCCTCCGGCAACAAGAGCCGGATCCAGAGCCGGGTGGGCGGCAAGCGCCACTACTCGGACTTCTTCCGCAACATCGCGCTCTTCGGCTACTTCGAGGGCGGCAAGCGGCTGCCCGCCCCCAACCGGGGCAACATCCTGTGTGCCGCCTTCGACGCCGGCTGGTTCTGGTACATCCCCCTCACCGACGACCTCACCAGCGTCGGAGCGGTCCTGCGGCACGACGCCCTGGAGCGGGTTCAGGGCGACCGCGAGAAGGCGCTGACGAGCCTGATCGACGAGTGCCCGATCATCGCCGACTACCTGTCCGAGGCCAGGCGGGTGGAGAGCGGTCCCTACGGCGAAATCCGCGTCCGCAAGGACTACTCGTACTGTCAGGACACGTTCTGGCGGCCGGGCATGGTGCTGGTGGGAGACGCCGCCTGCTTCATCGACCCGGTCTTCTCCTCGGGCGTCCACCTCGCCACCTACAGCGCCCTGCTGGCCGCCCGTTCCATCAACACCGCGCTCAGCTCCTCCATCGACATCGACGAGACGACGTGCTTTCAGGAGTACGAGGCTCGCTACCGCCGCGAGTACTCCCTCTTCCACGACTTCCTCGTCGCCTTCTACGACATGCACCAGGACCAGGACTCGTACTTCTGGAAGGCGAAGAAGGTCACCAACAGCAACACCTCGGAGCTCGAATCCTTCGTGGAACTGGTGGGCGGCGGGGCCTCGCAGGAAGGAGCCCTGATCGACGCCGGATCATACGTGACCCGGCGGGAACAGACGTTCAAGGAGTTCTCGGAGCTGATCGAAGCGCCCGAGGGAGGCGGTGACCGCGACCTGTTCGGCTCGGCCCTGGTCGAATCGGTCCTGGAAGAGGGTGCCAAGATCCAGGTGCAGGCCGCCCTGGGGGAGAGCACCGACGACGAGACTCTGACCGAACACGCCCTGGTCCCCTCGGGCGACGGGCTGCACTGGGCCGAGGGGTTCTAGAAACCTCTCCGGCCGAACCCGGCAGGATCCGAAACAGGCGATCCGGAACCGGCCGGGGCGAGGGTGGGGGGGGGGGGGGGGGGGGGGGGGGGGGGGGGGGGGGGGGGCCCCCCCCCCCCCCCCCGCGACCGTGGAGAAGCGGGCCAGCATCTCGGTGCGCTTCCCGGGCTGGAAGAGGTCGGCCTTGGTGAACTGGCTGACGTCGTTCGTCACCTC